>JAZQSZ010000103.1:0-2861 GCA_045630365.1 Paludibacteraceae bacterium
ACTCAAACAGTATATTAGATACTACAATAACGATCGGATTAAACTTAAATTAAAAATGAGTCCGGTAAAATACCGAACTCACTTTCAAAATATAGTTAACTAGATTTATTAATCTGTCCAACTTTTTGGGGTCATCTCACTCGGGCTGCGTCTTTTCTTTATTCCTATCCAAAAAATATAACACCTAAACACCTAAACTCCTAAACCCCAATTATCTCCAACTACACAATAGCATGCGCAATGGCAGAAGCAATAGTCTTTTGACCTGCACGACTAGGATGAATACCATCCGCACAAAGACACTGGCGCAAATCCTTGAACGACATACTCACATCTATCAATGGCACATCCGCTGCATTCGCTACACGCTTCACTGCATCGTTATACAACTCGTGACCTGCCCAAATAGTATCGGTACTGCCCTTCAACCATTCCAACACATTGCTCTTCTCACCTGCACTAAACTTAGAAGTGAAGAACTCAAAATATCGCTCCGCATCCATAGCTGGCAAGGACATCACCAATGGCGTAATACCCGCCTGACGCAACTTATCTATAATACGTGCATACGTCTTCTCAAACACACTAATAGGCGTCTTAGGCAAATGCTCCGCATTAGGCGATTGCGCTATCGCACGCCAATCATAATCACTATCATTACCACCATAACAGAGCAACGCGTAATTAGCGTTCTCTATGTTCGCTAGATGACGATCAAGGATCCTCTCGCCCACCTCTATCGTACAACCCATCTTACCCAGATTAACAGGCTCAACACGCAAATGCTGAGCTACCTGATCTACTATATTATTATCCGCAAGCGCATAATGCGTTTGACCTGTGGTCTCTATATTCAACAATACTCCTTTGATGATGGAGTCGCCTAGAGCAATAAGTTTAGTTTTCATAATTACTATTTTATTGTGATTTCGACTGCAAAATTACTGCCATTTTTCTGCCTGAGCAAATAAATGTGATAGTACGGCATAGTTTTTGTAGAAAAAAGCAAATAAAGGGATAAAATAACCATATTTGTGACAAAATACCATAGTTTTAGTATTCGTCACATCATAAAAAAGGACAAAAATGAGTAATTTTCCAGCTGTTATGACCGCCTTGCGCGGCAATCTGAGTTTTGTAGTGACAATGCCTCTGTTCTGGCTATTCTTTGTGGTATTATACGAACCAGACATGTGGATTCAACTCCTAGAGATGGAACATGTGCTAGTGCACTCCAATGCTGCCATCATCACCAGTATCCTACTAGGAGTGATGCTAATCTCACGCAGTGTGTTATTAGTGGTGCACCGTACCCTGAAAATGAATTGGTACAAGATGATTCAATGGGAAATATACGAGATCGTACTAATGGCCTTATTCATGGCGCTATACATTACACTCATGTTTCAAGGAGAATACATGTACTTCTATATATTCGGGAGATGTCTATTCGGTTTGTTGCTAACTATGATCTACCCATATATAGTCCTCAATCTCGCCTTTGCTTATGTGGGCGAAAAAGAGAAGGAGGTCTATGACGACTCGCTCATGCGTTTTGTGGATAACACCCAAAAACTCAAACTGATGATCACTTCCTCTGCCGTCCTCTATGTAGAAGCCGATGAGAACTATGTACATGTGCGCTATATGGAAGGTGAACGAGTGAAAGACTATCCTCTCCGCGCCTCAATGAAATCGCTCGAGGAACTGATGCAGAAGCATGGTCTATTGCGTTGCCAACGAAGTTACTACATCAATCCTAACCACATCAAAGTGCTGCGCCGTGACAAAGAAGGCGTGATTACGGCCGAACTAGATGTACCAAACCAAAAGTCCATCCCTGTATCGCCTAAATACTACGACGCCGTAGCGAAAGGATTATAGGGGCGAGCTAGCCTGAAATTGATATTTTTTATAAAAAAATACACCAATAATTTGGTCATGTCAAAAAAAAGCAGTACTTTTGCACGCTTTTTCGCGTTTTGGGCTCCCAAGTAGCGCTGCTAAGGGGACGGATGATGGCGGAAGAAATCTTTAGAACCATTGGAACTTTTAGAACTTTTGGAACTTTTGAAACTCCCTAATTGCCATGCCAACGTCGACGACTTAGTATCTCGCCCTGCCGATGTAATAATTTAAAAACATTTTTAAACAATGTACGCAATTGTAGAAATGCAAGGTTTCCAATACAAAGTGGAAGCTGGCAAAAAACTCTTTGTTAACCGCATGGACGCTGAGAAAGGCGCTGAGGTAACATTTGAGAAAGTACTCCTCGTTGACAACAACGGTGAGGTAAAAGTAGGTGCTCCAGTAGTAGAGGGCGCTAAAGTAATTTGCGAAGTACTCGATAACGAGTGCCGTGGCGAGAAAGTTCTCGTTTTCCACAAAAAACGTCGCAAAGGCTATCGTAAGTTGAACGGCCATCGTCAAGATTTGACCAATCTCGTAGTTAAAGAGATCGTGTTGGCTTAATGTGTAACCCTTAAAAAACAAAGTTTTAAAGAAGTATGGCACACAAGAAAGGTGTCGGTAGTTCCAAGAACGGCCGCGAATCAGAAAGCAAACGCTTAGGTATCAAAATCTTTGGTGGACAATTCGCTAAAGCAGGTAACATCGTAGTACGCCAACGTGGTACTGTACACAACCCAGGTGAGAACATGGGTATGGGTAGCGACCACACTCTCTTTGCGTTGACCGATGGTATCGTTACTTTCCAAAAGAAACGTAACAACAAGTCTTACGTATCTATCCAACCTATCGCAGAGGCATAAGAAGGGGTAACCCTAGTCTCGGCAAGAGGAATGGCAAATAAGTTTCTCCTACCGATTGCCTCGGCAGTTGGCAGGAGAAATTTGTTTTTT
>JAZQSZ010000104.1:0-6583 GCA_045630365.1 Paludibacteraceae bacterium
TCGCGTTTGTATGCTAGGTTGCGTCCAACGCCCATATAGGGTTTTCCTGCGCGAGCCATACCCATGTATTGTAATCCGTTGAAAAGGGTATCGTAGCCAATGAAACGACTCAAGAGTCCTGGTTTTTCAAAATATGGACTAAAACCTATCACCAACTCTGTCTGCTCATTAGAAAAACCTTGCATCATTTCGCGAATCCAATGTTTGGATTCTGGACGACAATCTGCGTCTGTCAGTAATAGATAGTCATAGTGTGCTGCCTTGATACCAATGGTGAGTGCCAATTTCTTATTGCTAAGCACTCTGGCTCCACGAGGGACAAAGGTGTGATACAAGTTGCCATATTGTCGTGACCATCGCTCAAGTAGCAAATCACTTCCGTCTTCAGAACTGTCATCTACCACAATCACTTCGTAGCAAGGGTAATCTTGTTCCAGTAGGATAGATAAGTAATCTTGTAGATTGTCATATTCGTTGTGTGCACAAACAATCACACTTACCGCAGGTAATTGAACCTCCGAATCTGTCTTGGGTGTTACTCTACCGCCTAAACGCAGGTAACGGAGATAGAAGTATATTTGATGAATAAAAGCTACACCGATAATCACTAACAATGTGATTGCAAGTGGATTATCTAGTGTAGCTAAAAGATGATTGATATATATCACTATTGGCTAACTATTTCTTGAAGACTTTCTTTAGCTTCTTGCTATGTACATCCAAAATAGCTTGTTTAGCCATTTTGGCAACCTCAGCTGCACCTGCCTTGTTCAATTGGAATTCTCCATTTTCCAATTGAGTAGGGTCAATAGTTACATAGTATTCGGCAGCCTCTTCTGCGGTCATACCCAATAGCCATTCGCGAGTAACTTTCTCTAGATCCACCAATGCTACATGGTCATGTACGGAAGAACGGCGAATAGCTTCAGCATAGCCACCTAAGCGATCTACCAACTCTCCATTGTGGTAATATGGTTGCGCCAATGGAGTGCACAACACTACATTTACTCGATGTTTGCGAGCCAAAACAACAATCTCATGCAGACGACGATGTAGTGCATCTATTGAACTGTATTGAGGAACAGAAGTTTCCTTCAAATCATTGGTACCGACTTGGACAAACATGATTGTTCGGTGTGGCTTTTTTTCCAATGTAGCGATGCCGTTGTTATCCATAAATGTACGAATACTCAATCCTGCTTGAGCGTCATTTACGATAATAACTTTCTTTGACCATTCATTTTCTAAGGCTTGTACCCAACCACAAGCTTCTACTGAATCAGGATACTGTGCCATTGTACCATCGCCTACCATCCATAATGTACGAGGACGAGCTGCTGCTGTGATGGAGAGAAGCAGCATAGCTGACATCAAAAGGAATAACTTTTTCATATCGAGTGATTTTTTATAAAATACCGCGCAAAGTTACAACTTTTTTTTCATATGTGCAATTTTTTTTGTAATTTTGCACCCGAAACTATCAATTCGTATGAATAGTCTGGGAAAAAACTTTGTTTTTACCTCTTTTGGGGAGTCTCACGGTCGAGCTATCGGCGGTGTGTTGGATGGTGTGCCTGCGGGTGTGCATATTGATCTAAATGTGATTCGCCAAGCTCTTGACAAGCGAGCGGGTCGCGTTGCTCCAAGTTTAGAGGACGGCTGCGCCTACAGTTTAGAGTTTAAAGGCGAAGGAATTTCTCCTCGTGCCAAGCACGAAAAAGATGAAGTAGAGTGGTTGAGCGGAGTGCTAGATGGAATTAGTTTGGGTACTCCTATTGCATTTATTATCCGCAATGCGGATGCTCGCTCTCAGGATTATGACTGGCTCAAACATACCTATCGTCCAGGTCATGCGGACCAGACATACCAAGAGAAATATGGTATTCGCGACCATCGTGGGGGAGGGCGTGCTTCTGCTCGCGAAACAGCTTCGCGTGTGGTGGCGGGGAGTATTGCTCAGCAACTCTTGGCGGAGAAGAATATTCATATATCTGCCCAACTAGTACAAGTAGGTACAGAAACGAATCTCGATAATTTTGCTCAGTATATTGCTGATATTCAGCAACAAGGTGATAGCATAGGTGGTATAGTAGAGTGCACGATAACTGGTCTTCCGGTGGGAGTAGGTGAGCCTGTTTTTGATAAACTACAGAGTCACTTGGCATATGCTATGATGAGTATCAATGCTTGCAAGGGTTTTGAGTATGGCTCTGGTTTTTCGGCTGTTGCACTCAAAGGGAGTGAGATGTATCTCTCTGATGATCCACAACTCGTCTCGGGAGGTATTGCAGGCGGTATTTCGGATGGCAATCCGATTGTTTTCCGTTGTGTGTTCAAGCCAACGGCATCAAATCGTAAAACGCTAGAAGCGCTCCATTCAACTCTCAACTCTCGTACAGCGAAGCAGATCGTTCGAGCGAATGCGAGATAAGAACTCTTAAAGTAGGGCGTCATGATGCTTGTGTAGCCGTTCGTGCCGTAGCTGTGGTAGAGGCAATGGCAGCTTTGGTGGTGCAAGATTTTATATTGGCTGAAAATCAGTAAGTTGTGAATTTTTTTTTCGGGGGGGTAAAATTGTTTGGAAATATGAGGAAAATGTTGTACCTTTGTCCCCAGATTTACTAACTTCTTAAAACGAATTGAACATGAAAACCTTTAATCTTCGCCAAAAGTACAACAATCTTTTGCAGAAATTCATCCGTTTATTTTCACTATCCAGTGTGGCTTTTGTCCTGACAGCTTGCTATGGTTGTCCATATGCGGAGTATGATGTGAGAGGATGTATCTACGATGATGAGAATACACTTGAGGATATTCAACTGATTGTACGAACTTTCGACTCTTATTATATGGGTCGTATTGATACGGTCTATACTGATGAAAACGGTCGTTATCATACTACTATTGGACTCACCTCTTCTGGTGGCGATTGTATCGAAGTAGTTGCGCACGACCCTAAAGGTGTGTATGCGTCTGATTCTGTACATATCTCCTCGGGTAAAATGACAATAGAAGACAAAGACTCTTGGAATGTGCGTTACTCTATGCGTGCAGATTTGCAACTTAAGAAGAAATAAGGCTACAGTGTGCGGTGTAATGTTGAATTTAATGTAGAAAGTTAAGGATATGAAACGATTATCATTTATAGCAATTCTTGGACTGCTTTTGTTCGTGAGTTGCGAACATAAGACAGGTGGTGAGCAAAAATTTGAATCAATCAAGTGTCATCCATCTCTTTCTTGGCTCGAGAAGTTTTTACCTATGCCTGATGTGGGACCTGGTGGCCCCAAAAAGTTAACTCCGCCACCACCCGATCCTGTAAGGGAATATTATGATGCGTATCAATACTCAAGATTTTTGCGTATTTCTGTTCCTACAACAGATAGCATAAGTTTTATGCATCATACTGAACATCCTTGTGACTATGCTGTGAAAGGGCATGTTGAAGTGCAAGATGACAAGATTGTTCTATGGGAAGAAACGATTAGACCTGATTTGAGTAATTCTGACGATGTTGTCCTTCCATGTTTATGTGGCACCACGATTAGTAGTTCTGCCCGTCTTCCTCACTTAAATTATGATACGATTGAAATAGGTGAGTTGAAGTTTTTTGTTCAGTTGTACGAAGGATTAGATACTTTAATTATGATATATACCGATGTACCTGAAGAACCAGAGACAATGCTTTTGCTATATGGAAAGGTGGTTAATCAGAATGACCATGGATTACCTGATGTTGAGGTTATTCTTGAAAATCAAGCTGGTACTCTCTTAAAAACTATCTATACGGGAGAGAATGGATATTTCTCTGAGCATCTTACTTTTGATATTAGTGAGTCTGATACATTAAGTGTCATAGCGTTAGACCCCTATTATAATTACTACGACACTACCAAGGTTGCGTTTGCAGATATGGATATTAACTATGATGCTTGGACTATACATTATCTAACAGATGTTAAAATTCAATTAGGGAAGCAGTAATCGTTCGAGCCGTTAGGCGAGATAAACAATAGTTATGAAAAAGATTTGCCTTTTGTTTGTTGCTATGTTTTGCGCTCTTGTCATGTTTGCACAGAGTGATGGTGTAAACACTACATCCAATGATACGGTTGTTGGTGATGATGATTATATATGTGTTTATTATGAAACATGGCCTGAATTTCCTGGGGGCCAACAGGAGATGTTTAAGTATATTCAAGAAAATCTAATATATCCGAAATTGGCACTCAAGAAGCAAATACAAGGGCGCTCCATCTGTCAGTTTATTGTAGAGAAAGATGGTAGTATAACTCATATACAAGTAGTACGGTCTTCTGGGAATAAGTCATTAGATAGAGCGGCTATTCGTGTGATAAAGACAATGCCCAAATGGACACCAGGACGTTTGCAAGGGAAAATAGTTCGTACACATTATGTTATTCCCGTAAAATTTAGAATACCCAATATAGAAAAATAATACGCACATGAACCTCCGCAAACGCATTATATTCGAGCTTGAGCGATTGCGTCGCAAGAACCTCCAGCAGTTGCATCCGCTGCAACAGCTCTTTTGGGAGTCCACTCTCCGCTGTAATGTACATTGTTTGCATTGTGGTAGTGATTGCTCTAGCAGCGAAGTTACACCCGATATGCCTGCGGAGGATTTCCTTCGTGTGATTGATAAGAGCATTACCCCTCATGTAGATCCACATAAAGTGCTGATTATCATATCTGGCGGTGAACCTTTGATGCGTAAAGATTTGGCAGAGGTAGGCGCAGCACTCCAACAACGTGGCTATCCTTGGGGTATGGTGACCAACGGTTTGGCATTGACAGAAAAACGCTTCATGGAACTCCTAGCAGCAGGCTTGCGCTCTATTGCAATTAGTTTTGACGGTTTGGAACTTGATCACAACTGGCTCCGCCAGCACCCGCTGGCTTTCGAAGGTGCAACACGAGCAATCAAACTGGCAGCGCAGTTTGGAGTTCAGGAGTTTAGGAGTTTAGAAGTTCAGGAGAACACCTCTGAACCCCTGAACGGAGGCAAAGCCTCGCCTGAACAGCCTAAAAGGCTCGTTTGGGACGTGGTGACTTGTGTTAATCAACGCACAATCAATCAATTGGATGAGATGCAGCAATATCTCTGGTCTATTGGTGTGCGCAATTGGCGATTGATAACTATTGACCCTATGGGACGAGCTGCAGAGAATCCAGAGCTTATTCTAACACCTGAGCAACATCGTCAAGTGTTGGATTATATCCGCGAGAAACGCAAAGTTGGATTGCATATCTCGTATTCTTGCGAGGGTTTTATACCGGAGTATGAGATGGAGATCCGCGACCACTTGTTCCATTGTGCTGCGGGAGTGAGTATTGCTTCTATCTTGATAGATGGCAGTATTTCGGCATGTACGAGTGTGAGAGGCAAATATTACCAGGGCAATATCTACAAAGACGACTTCTGGGATGTCTGGGAAAATGGTTTCAAGCCCTATCGCGACCGCAAGTGGATGAAGCAATTAGAACCCTGTAAGGACTGCAAACTGTTTCGCTACTGCGAGGGTGGGGGTATGCATCTCCGCCGTGAGGATGGTGCATTGATGCTCTGCCACCATAATAAGTTAGCAGTTAATAATTAGTAGTTAATATCTATAGTGGATAAGCATAACTATCCATTAACTATCCTATAACAACAACCCTTGCGCAAAGGTAGCGCAAGGGTTGCTGATGATATAGTGGAGTTTGTTTAGTTTTTTTCTTGAACTTTGGTAATGGTGTTGAAAACACTATTGTCCTCTATACTCACTACGATTGGCATTTTGGTTTTGCGGGTAATGATGCACACATCCATAGGGTCGGTAACCAAGGAGAAATGTTTGCCACATTCTTTGTTTGTGAACAATCCGAGATTGCCAAAATAGCCACCAGCACCTACGATGCGGAAGGACTTGACACCATGTGAAAAGTGTTCGATTTTCTCGATTTCATCGGCAGGAATATTGATTTTCCACGCCAAAAGATGGATGTTTATCGCTTTGTCAGTGACGGTTATTTTGCGTGGAATGATGGCAATCGTTGCGCCCATGACTACAACGATCAACATGAGTACCCATAATAGTTGAGATTGTTGTACTTGTAACCACTCATAAATGAGCAAACCGATTCCGCCAAGTATGATAATGGATGCCAATAAGGTTATCCATTTGATGGTTGGAGTCAATGGAAGAAAGATGGTCGTTTTCATAATGGCATATTATTGTGTGGAGATACTAAACATTATTTATTTGTTGTTACCACAATATCAAATTCCATTGCTGGAGGAGGAGGGAGATTGATCACTTCGTAAGCAAAATCACTTACACGATAATTAAACTCTACCCATCCTATTCCATAGGTAAAATCAATGGTCTCTGTATAGAACACCCACTCTCCATTCACATATTCTTCCTTGTGGAGCACGTAAGGAAGGGCATGCTTACGGGCATAATTAAGATCATTTCTATCCTTAACAAGATATGCCTTCACTTCTCCTTTGTCGAAGACATTACCAGTTATACTAGACAAATCAAGACCACAATAGTAGTAATTATTGTTGTTCTCA
>JAZQSZ010000105.1:0-3871 GCA_045630365.1 Paludibacteraceae bacterium
ACCGAGGATGGTACAGGTATCGTGCATATCGCTCCTACTTTTGGTGCGGACGATGCGTTTGTAGCAAAGAAAGCAGGTGTGCCAGGTATGGTCTTCATCACCAAGAAAGGCGAGCACCGCCCTATGGTGGATATGACAGGTAAATTCTTCAATATCGCCGATTTAGACGAGGATTTTGTGAAGAATCAAGTCCATGTACAGGCATACGAACCATGGGCTGGTCGCTATGTGAAGAACGCTTACGAACCCACCAATAGCCAATCGCCAATTGCCAATAGCCAAGACAAAGAGACACTCGATGTGAGCATCTGTATCTGGCTCAAAGGCGAGAACAAAGCCTTCCGCATTGAGAAACATGTGCACAACTACCCACACTGCTGGCGTACCGACAAACCTGTGCTCTATTATCCACTTGACTCATGGTTCATCCGCTCTACACAAGCGCGTGAGGAGATGATGGCGCTCAATGATACCATCAACTGGCAACCCGAATCCACAGGTACAGGTCGCTTCGGCAAGTGGCTTGAGAACCTCAACGACTGGAACCTCTCTCGTTCACGTTACTGGGGTACACCACTCCCTATCTGGCGTACCGAAGATGGCCAAGAGGAGATCTGCATCGGCTCTATCGCCGAACTCATGCAAGAGATTGACAAGTCTATCGCTGCGGGCTTCATGACCGAGAATCCATGGCCAAAGCACGAGGTAGGCAACTACTCCAAGGAGAACTACGGCCCTGCGGTTATTGACCTCCACCGTCCATATGTAGATAACATCATCCTCTGCTCACCTTCTGGCAAACCAATGAAGCGTGAACTTGACCTCATTGATGTATGGTTTGACTCTGGTGCTATGCCATATGCTCAAAACCACTACCCATTTGAGAACCAAGATGCTCCTCGTACAGCGGACTTCATCTCTGAGGGTGTGGACCAAACACGTGGATGGTTCTTTACCCTCCACGCTATTCACACCATGATCGAGGGTAGCGTGGCATATAAGAATGTGATTAGCAACGGATTGGTGCTCGATAAAAACGGCAACAAGATGTCCAAGCGTTTGGGCAATGCCGTGGACCCATTTGGTGCACTCGATAAATACGGAGCAGATGCGGTGCGTTGGTATATGCTCACCAACTCTAGTCCATGGGAGAACCTCAAGTTCGACCCAGAAGGTGTGGATGAGATCCGTCGTAAGTTCTTCGGCACGCTCTACAACACCTACGGCTTCTTCGCTCTCTACGCCAATGTAGATAACTGGACTCCTGAGCCTCTCGCCTCTAGCCTTTCGCCTTTCGCCTCACTCACCGAGATTGACAAATGGGTACTCTCCCGCCTCAACTCCCTCATCAAAGAGGTGACCGCAGCATACGAGGCATACGAACCAACTAAGGCAGGTCGTGCTGTGTCTGACTTTGTTCAAGACGACCTCAGTAACTGGTATGTGCGTCTCAACCGTAAGCGTTTCTGGGGCGGTGAGATGGACGCTGACAAACAAGCAGCCTACTATACACTCTATACTTGCCTCAAGACTGTCGCTCAACTCATGGCGCCTAACGCACCATTCTATGGTGATCGCCTCTACCGCGACCTCACTGGTGAGACAGTTCATCTAAGCCAATGGCCAGTGGCTGATGAGTCACTCATCAACCTCAACTTGGAGCGCAGTATGTCACTAGCACAACAAGCGACATCTATGATTCTCTCACTCCGCAAGCGTGCAGAGAAGAATGTGCGTCAACCACTCCAAAAAGCCGTTATCCCTGCTCCTGACCAAGAGACCCTCGAGGCGCTTCTCCATGTGCAAGACCTCATTAAGAGCGAGGTGAATGTCAAGGAGATGGTCATCGTGCTCGCTGAGGAGTCTGAGATCAAACTCGTGAAGAAGATCAAACCTAACTTCAAGGTGCTCGGTAAGAAAGTGGGCGGTATGATGAAGCAACTCGCTGCGGCTATCGCACAAATGAGCCAAGAGGATATTGCTGCGTTTGAAGCAGCGGGCACTTTCACCCTCTGCGACTACGCGCTCGTGGCAGAAGATGTGGAGATTATCACCGAGGATATGCCAGGATGGTTGGTTGCTAACAATGGTACTATTACTATTGCTTTGGATATCGAACTCACTCCTGCACTTATCGAAGAAGGTATTGCTCGCGAACTCATCAATCGTATCCAAAACTTGCGTAAGTCTTCTGGTTTGGAGATTACCGACCGTATTGCGGTACAATTGGAGAATAAGCCAGAGATTGCTGCTGCGGTAACCAACTGCAACGAGTATATTGCATCTCAAGTCTTGGCTACTTCCCTCGTCTTGGTGGACGGTTTGACTGATGGCACTGCCCTCGAGATGGACGGCTATACCGTCAACTGCGTGATTGCGAAAGCATAATCAGTAAACTATATACACCTTATCTATTTGCGTGATGCAAAAGTACATTTACGCAATATTAAAACACATCCCTAATATACGGACAATGATCTGTGTATTAGGGATGGTTTGTCTTTGTAGTTCCTGCACTTGGCAGGAGGCACGGGAGGTGATTGCCACAGCAGATAGTTTAGATCAAACGGAGCATGTGGTGTATGACGATACGGCAGCATTAGGTATAACCATCCGCAGTTTAGATAATCCATTTGGTAGGGTGCTGATGAGTAATACACTCGGCAAAGCATATTATTATATGGGGCGGAATTTGGAAGATTCGTATCAACAAATCGCTACGGCAGCAGAATGTTACATAGAAGCAGACCGTTTGCAGATTGATGACCCTATCTATCGCGGGCGGGTGAACTCGTGTATGGGATATATCTGCGCACAAAACAATAATAATGATAGTTTGGCGCTTGTATTCTACGAGCGCGCGAGTGAAGATTTTGAGGAGAGCAAGAATGAATGGCGATATGCGCAAAGTTTGTTGAATGTAGTTTTTCGAACTATTAGTTTACATCAATTTAATAAAGTAGATAGTTTATTGCAAATAGCGCAAGCGTATCAACTAGATTCTGCATATAGAGCGCGCTATTATGAGACGATAGGACTCTCTTTCTACGAGAAACAAGAATACGATTCAGCGTTGGTATATTTTAACCATGGATTAAATTATTGGCGGAGTGAGGAAGATAAATGCTTTAGCTATTTGAAAATAATGCAGTCATATTATTTTGGAGCGAAAGATATCAATAATGCTATCTCTTTTGCCAAATTAATTGTAAAGCACTCTACAAATCCTAATTATTTATCCAACGCATACTATTGCTTGATGCAAGACGCAAAAGAAAAGGATAACACACAATTACTGAGTAAATATTCCCATGCACGTACCGATGCGCTAAAATTACTACGTGATAATACCAACAAATATGCAGAAGCCACTCCTAAGCTAATGGAGTATGTGCAAAATCCATTTCCTCTGCGTTGGATAAGAATTGTATTAGTCTCTTTTTTGGTTTTATGTGTCATTCTAATACTTAGTATTTTTACTTATCGTAAGCACACCATTGCAAAAATACAGGTATCAGAAAAGCGAATAGCTAATTTATCTGTGCAAGTGCAGGAGCATCAATATAAATTACAAGAGCAAAGTAAATTACAATACTACAAAAAGTATTTAGATAAAATTCGTAGGAAGTATCCTAAGCCACTTAATCGGTGGAATGAGTATGCGGAATTAAAAAAAGATATTCAACCTTATTTGCATACTTGGTTTATAAGTTTGGAAAAATTAGATCTCACAAATAGGGAAAAAGTGTTTTGTGTAATAAGTTTTATTTATCCACAAATGGCAACAGAAGATTTGGCAAACTATCTATGCATTACAAAAGAAGCACTCCCTGTTCGCAAAAATCGTATTGCTAAAAAGTTGGGTATTACA
>JAZQSZ010000106.1:0-3435 GCA_045630365.1 Paludibacteraceae bacterium
ATCCAATTGGTCTCTGACGATACATACTTCGTTGAGAACACTGTTCAAAAGTTCATCGACGCATTCCACGAGCAAAACTGCGCAATGGTAGTTGGTACTTACCAATTGACCGACTTCGACGGCAACTTGATTCCTCCAGGCGTAATCGACCACAAAGAGTGGACACCAGACAACGGTCGCAACAACGCTCTCCGTATCCACGGTCTTGGCGCACCACGTGGTTTCTACACCCCAATGCTCCGCACTATCAACTTCCCTACTACCAAATATGGTGAGGATTATGCAGTAGGTTTGCGTGTAAGCCGCGAGTATCAAATCGGTCGTATCTATGACGTGGTTTATAACTGCCGTCGTTGGGATGACAACTCTGATGCTAACTGCGATATCGTGACCATGAACAACAACCACTTGTACAAAGATCGTATCCGTACATGGGAGTTGAAGGCACGTATCCAAATGAACGAGGGTAAATAAATTAGAACGCTTCGCTGTTAGAAGTTAGACCATTTCGTTTCACTTCATTGTTAGATCGCTCGCTTTGCTCGCTGTTAGACTCTCTTGGTCTCTCAGCCCGTAAGGCGGTCCAACAGGGCTTCTGCCCGGTCTAACAACGCAGTGGTCTAACAGTCCGAAGGGCGGTCTATTATGAACTTGTTCGAACAAATAACCGAGATGTTCTCCCGCGAACTTGAGCTTCGCGGGAGAGCTTTCGTTAACTACGGAGCCTTGAAGGAGGTCGAGGTCAAAGATATGACCATAGATGGTTTTCCTGCCAAGCTCTTTTTCAATCCAGCTCGCGTGCGCAGTGTGATGGCGGATGTCAGTCCAGAGGCCTTGCAAAAGCGCGCCTGCTTCCTTTGTCCCGATGGCCTAGAGCCTCTACAGCTCACCACCGTTTGGGACTCCCCTACGGGTCAAACGTATTTCATACGTGTAAACCCCTTCCCTATCTTTAACCATCATTTCACCATCTCGTCATCTATCCACGAGCGCCAGACTTTTGCTCCGCACATGGAGTCTATGTTGCATTTGGCTCAGGCGATGCCCGAGATGAGTATTTTTTACAACGGACCTATGTGCGGTGCTAGTGCGCCAGACCATATGCACTTTCAAGCAGTACCCCGCCATAGTATGCCGATAGAAGATCATTTTGTCACCAATTACGCCAATGCCGTTTTGGTGCAAGAATCTGATTTACAATCCCATTTGGCAGCACTAGAAAAAGTGCTATCCATGGCAAGTATCCCTGAGAACGCCAGCCAAACAGGCTCACTCACCGCAGGTGCTACCCGTACAGAGGAATGGGAACCACGCTGGAATATCATCTCGTGGTACGAGCCTGCGCCATCGCAAAAGTTCAACACTATTGTGTTCTTCCGTTGCGAATCCCGTCCACAATGTTTCTTTGCGCCTGAAAACGAGCGTATTCTCTTCTCACCAGGTACAGTAGAGATGGCCGGCATAGGTATTGTGGCCAACCGCGAAAGCTTCGACCGTATTACGCCAGAAGTACTCCGCTCTATGATTCAAGAGGTAGCGGACAAAATCGTATAGCTTGTCGATTTGTGTACGATTCTTAAGATTTCCCCTCTCTTATACCTTGCCTAAAAACACCGAGAGACAAGCGAGAGACAACCGAGAGAAGAGCGAGAGAATACCTTCTCCCAAAAAGTGTATTTTCTTAATACAGACTTTCTAAAAAGGTTGACCCATATCCTAAAACTATTGACTATTTTCCTGAAAAGGTTTCCTCATTTTGTAATACACATTACGGTTCTGCCCGCAAGATTCTCCTGCCATTACACCATACGCTCTACGCCTACACTAGAAAAATCGCTCTAAAAAGCGATTTTTATTTGCATATCTCCCAAAAAAGCCGTATCTTTGCAGAATAAATAATCATTTCTAGTAAAACACACAAAATAGATATATTGATTAACTGCTATGAAGGAACAAGGTATTGTATATGTTTTGACCAACCCCTGCATGCCTGGGATTGTTAAAATCGGGATGACAGAGCGCAAAAACATTGAGGCGCGTTTGAAAGAGTTGTACACCACAGGGGTACCATTGCCCTTTGAATGTAAGTTCGCTTGCAATGTGAAGAAAAACGAATGTGCTAAAATTGAAAAAGCATTACATACTGCTTTTGCTCCTCAACGAGTAAATGCCAACCGCGAGTTTTTCCGTATAATCCCTGATCAAGCCATTGCAATTCTTGAGTTATTCCAACATGAAGATGTCACAGCTGAAGTATCTAAAGAAATAGAAGATGAACTCACTCCAGAAGATAAGGCAGCACAAGAAAAGTCAAAAACCAAGCGCCCCGCACTTGATTTCTATGAAATGGGATTAAATGAGGGGGATGTACTTATCTACAAACATAACGAAACTATTACCTGTTCTGTCAAAGACAACCGCCATGTTTCGTACAATGGTGAGACCTGTTCTATATCTCCTTTGACAGCTAGTTTATTAGGCGGCAGTGCCAAATATGTGCAACCTACTCCACATTGGATTATCAAAGACTCAAATCGTTTGCTTTCTGATGTGTACGATGAAACATACCCTATAGATGATAGTATATAAGACTTTTCAACTACCATATAAAAGATCATTATGTACCATCCAAAAGCACGAGAAGAATACATAGCCTGCTGTAGATACTACAAAGGTGGTGATGAGGAAAACACATTGCCCAACGAGGATCATCTTTTGGCATACTACGAAAGATATTGGGTAGATGCACATTACGATGAAAATAAATTAGCAGATCTTAGAATATTAATTAAGCATTATAAGGAATTTGGACTAGCTCATTTTAGTCAGCAGGACGGTGCTCCTATCGCACTCAAAGCACTTATTTGGAGCAGATTCATGCACTGGGGATACAATGAGACACCTGACACATTCAAAACATGGTGGAATACCATGTACTTAAAAAAGACTTCCAAGCAAACCAGCAATTAACTACAGATATCGCCAAGAAAGTATATAAATATGGCTTTTTGAAATAAGTGAATACGCCTATTTATCTAAAATATCTAATCCCGTCCGCATTGCGGTCGCAATTAATAAAAGACAACATCTGCAACCATACATGGAAAATAAAAATCTCATACCACTTTCTGAGGCCGTTGAAACTATAAAAACGGCTATCCTTCAGGGACAACACGAAGCATTAAAAGGAGCTAATCGTGTGCAATTGGCTGTGTATTATGGAATAGGAAAATATCTATCCAAAAACACACGCAACTTTGCATACGGTACGGGGGCACTCAAAGCTATCAGCCTGCAACTCCGCAAAGAGATGCCTGGATTGAGAGGATTTTCAGAAACGAATCTCAAGAATATGAGATTGTTTTATGAGCAATGGACTATCTTAGATGCTAATTCGTCAGTCGCGACTGACGAATCTACTATTGAACAATCGTC
>JAZQSZ010000107.1:0-2125 GCA_045630365.1 Paludibacteraceae bacterium
TGGCGATGGGCTATGGGCTAAAGGCAAGAGGTGAGGAAATGCAGCAAAGCTGCTGATCTTACCTATAAACCTTAAACTATAAACCATAACCTATAACCTTTTTTTTGAAACAAGAATACGGCACTTCGTGCCTACAAAAATATTTAAAAATCAAGGACAATTTTTTCTTCTTCTCAAAAGAATGCAGCGCGCTGCATTGGTGAGGCGAAGAAAAAGAAGATCGTAGAAAAAATAAAACAGGCACGCTTTGAGGGCGTGCCTGTGCGTTTTGTATTTTGGGATAGTTACTTACGGATGATTCGGGTGTGCTTTGGGAAAGCTTTTTTGTCAATCTTTGTGCGTCTTGGGACGGTAATAGAAGTCAATTTTTCGCACAAAGCGAACGCCGCATATCCAATACTCGTTACGCTGTTAGGGATGGTAATGGAAGTCAAACCAGAGCACCAAGCGAACGCACTATCTCCAATACTCGTTACGCTGTTAGGGATAGTAATGGAAGTCAATTTAGAGCAGTTATAGAACGCACTATCTCCAATACTCGTCACACTATCGGGGATAACAATGGAGGTAAGGGATTTGCAATCACAGAACGCCCACTCTCCAATACTCGTTACACTGTTAGGAATGGTAATGGAAGTCAAACTAGAGCAATTTTCAAACGCATAATTTCCAATACTCGTTACGCTAGTAGGGATACTAACGGAAGTCAAACTTTTGCAATCACAGAACGCCCAATCTCCAATACTCGTTACGCTATTTGGGATAGTGAGAGAGGTCAAAGAGGAGCAACCATTGAACGCCTCCCATCCAATACTCGTTACGCTATTAGGGATAGTGATGGAGGTCAAGCAAGAGTAACTAGAGAATGCCCCAAATCCAATCTCTTTTACCTCATAGATATAGTGACCAAACGTGATTGCATCGGGGATAACGACCTCGGTTATGTTCTCATCTACATATTCAGCCACAGCTACTCCGTTGTCATCCTCCAATGCCTTATACATCAGGTCACCTACTTGGAACTCATCCCTTGGTAGGGCATTGCGTTTGGCTTCCTCTAGACCAGTGGTGTCGAGGGTGATAGTGTCTAGTTTAGACGAACCAGACAAAGTGATCTCTGCCTCGTCGAAGATATCCTTATTATCTATAGCTACTACCTTACGCAGGTACTCGCCCTCGGGCAAAGTGATCTTGGTGAGTTGGTTCTCATCCAAAATCATCATCTCCTCATCGTCGATAAACAAACGACAAGGACGGTTCACACGGATCTTATAAATTATTTCATTCATAGTTTAATGATTGGCTTAACTCTCTGTTGTACATATATTTTGCAAGATTTCTAAAATTGATTATTCCTCTTGTAGGAGATGGGGATTCAAAGTCTCCATCATACACCACACAAGAACTAAGGATAGGCTCTTTTATTACTTCCTCCAAATGCTTGATACCACGCATGAAGTCCTTTGTAAATGTTTGAGCTGATTTGATTTCCATAATATTCAAACCCATTGCTTGAGGACAAACCAAATCCACCTCAAAGCCTTTGTTCTCACGATAAAAACAGAGGTTATTGTCTTTCCCTTGATTGAGGCGATTCTTTAAGACTTCATTAAGAACCATATTTTCAAATATACTACCTCTTAGTGGGTGTGTGGCAAGTTGCTTATCGTTCTCTATACCAAGTAGATAACACAACAGTCCTGTGTCGTAAAAATACAACTTAGGGGTCTTCACAAGCCGTTTGTTAATATTGGCAAAATATGGAGGTAATTTCCATAAAATATAGGATGCTTGGAGAATATTAATCCATTCAGTTATGGTGGGTGTAGATACTCCAACCTCGTTAGACAATGAAGAGAAGTTACATTCGCTACCCACACGACCTGCGCATAAGCGTATGAAAGTCTGGAAAGCTTGTAGGTTCTTCACTTTCAACAATTGATGTATATCTCGCTCTACATATGTATTATAATAATCACGATATAGTAGGCGTGCAGGCGTTTTCTTGGTATAAATAGCTGGGTATAAACCTTGATACATCAATTGGTTGGTTGATAACTCCTTTGTCGCAGGGAGTTCATTCATCGCAAAAGGTAGCAAAGTAAACAGCGATGTTCTACCCGCC
>JAZQSZ010000108.1:0-2854 GCA_045630365.1 Paludibacteraceae bacterium
GAGATCGACCTCCGCCAAAAGCAATACGAACACTACCGAGATAAGTTGTTAACTTTTAATCAGCCTACCCCCAACCCCTCCCTAAAGGGAAGGGAGTAAGGAGCGGCACAAAAAAGTCCTTCCCTTTAGGGGAGGATTTAGGAGAGGCTTTTTTTATGACCCACTACGAAATCATCAGCAAGAACACTGACAGCACAGTAGTTGCCAAGTACGAGAGCGATGGCAAGCGTGCTAAGCAGTACGAGAGCGAAGCTGCCCTCGAACGCGCGTTCATTGAGCAACTCGAGAAACAAGCATACGAGTACATCACTATCCACTCAGAGAGTGAGATGGTCAATAACTTGCGCAAGCAACTCGAGCAACTCAACAAATATCAGTTTGCCGATGACGAGTGGAAGCGTTTCTTTGCGGAGATTGTTGCCAACCCCAACGAAGGCATTGCAGAGAAAAGCAATCGCATACAGAACGACCCCATTATTCCGTTCAAAACCAATGCGGGCAATACTATCAATATCGCCCTAATCAACAAAAAACATATCCACGAGAACCACCTCCAAGTGCTCAACCAATACGAGGAGGAAGGTGGAGCACACGCCACCCGCTACGATGTGACTATCCTGGTCAATGGTTTGCCGCTGGTGCATGTCGAACTCAAACGCCGAGGCGTGAACATCCGAGAGGCGTTTAACCAAATCAATCGCTACCAACGCGACTCCTTCTGGGCAGGTAGCGCACTCTATGAGTTTGTGCAGCTGTTCGTGATTAGCAACGGCACTATCACCAAGTATTATAGCAACACCACTCGCTTCAACCATGTTCGCGAGTTTGGCAAGATGCAACGCAAGAACAAGAGCAAAACGAGCAACTCCTTCGAGTTTACTTCCTATTGGGCAGATGCGCAGAACAACACCATTCTCGACCTGATGGACTTCACACGCACTTTCTTTACCAAAGGTACGCTGCTCAATATCTTGACCAAGTATTGCATCTTCACCACCGAGAAACTGCTGCTCGTTATGCGACCTTATCAGATTGTGGCTACCGAGCGTATTCTCCAACGCATAGAGATTTCCCACAACCGCCGCACCTATGGTAAGACAGAAGGCGGTGGCTATATATGGCACACCACTGGTTCGGGCAAGACCCTCACCAGTTTCAAGACCGCACAACTGGCAACAGGATTGGACTATATCGACAAAGTGCTGTTTGTAGTGGACCGCAAAGACCTTGACTACCAAACTATGCGCGAGTATGACCGATTTGAGAAAGGGGCTGCCAACAGCAATACCTCTACCGCCATACTCACCAAGCAGATGGAGAAAGAGGATGCGCGTATCATCATCACGACCATCCAAAAACTCTCTATCTTTATCAAACGCAACCCACAGCATCCCGCTTTGCAAAAGCGTATCGTGCTCATCTTCGACGAGTGCCACCGCAGTCAGTTTGGCGAGTTGCATACCCTCATCACCAAGCATTTCAAGAAATACAATATCTTTGGTTTCACAGGTACGCCTATCTTTGCGCAGAACGCTGGCACATCGGGTGCGCTTCGCACTACACAGCAGGCGTTTGGCGACCAACTGCATACCTATACCATCGTGGATGCCATCGGAGACCGCAATGTACTGCCCTTCAAAGTGGATTATATCAAAACCATCGACAAAGAGCAGAACATCCTCGACAAACCTGTGCAAGACATCGACCGCGAAGCAGTCTATCTGGCACCCGAGCGTGTGAAGAATGTCACGAAATATATCCTTGACCATTTCGACCACAAGACCTATCGCGGTAGCAAGTCCTATGCGTATAGCAAGGTGATGAACATCAGCGAGGTAGTAAGCGACAAGGTGGAAGAAGTGAAAAAGAAAGTGGCTTTGCATGGCTTCAACTCTATTTTCTGTGTGACCAGTATCGAGGCAGCCAAATTGTATTACATGGAGTTCCAAAAGCAGATGGAGGCACTCACACCCGACCGCAGACTGAAGATAGCCCTTATTTATAGTTATGGCGCCAACGAGGAGGAGATAGAGGACGGACTCATCGACGAGAACAACGAGAACACCGACCGACTCGACCAACAGAGCCGCGAGTTCTTGGAGGCTGCCATTACGGATTACAACGCATATTTTGGTACGAGTTACGACACCTCTGCCGACAAATTCCAAAACTACTACAAGGATGTGTCTATGCGTATGAAGAACCGCGAACTGGATCTCCTTTTGGTAGTGAATATGTTCCTCACGGGCTTCGATGCTACCACGCTCAATACCCTTTGGGTGGACAAGAACCTACGCGTGCACGGATTGATTCAAGCGTTCTCACGTACCAACCGCATTCTCAATTCTGTGAAGCAGTATGGCAATATCGTATGCTTCCGCAACCTGCAAGCAGCCACCGAGGAAGCTATTGCCCTCTTTGGCGATAAAGATGCAGGCGGTATCTGTATTTTACGCAGTTTCTTGGAGTACTACCAGGGCTATACCGACCGCAAAGGACGCTACCACATGGGCTATAGCGAGATTGTAGAGCAATTGCAAACGCAGTTCCCACTCAGCGAAATGCCTATCGTGAGCGAGGAACAACAAAAGCAGTTTATCAAACTCTTTGGCGAGGTCTTGCGCTGCAAGAACCTGCTCTCTACTTTCGATGAGTTTGAGGGATTGGAGATACTATCCGAGTTTGATATGCAAGACTATACCAGTCACTACAACGACCTCTATGAGGAGTGGAAACTCAACCGCGAAGCATTGCCCAAAGAGAGCATTTTGGATGATATTGTCTTTGAGGTGGAGCTTATCAAGCAGATTGAAGTGAATATCGACTATATCCTATTGCTCGTGAAGAAATTCCA
>JAZQSZ010000109.1:0-5774 GCA_045630365.1 Paludibacteraceae bacterium
GCAAGATAGCCCACATACAAGTCTCACCTACTGAACCAGGAACAAGACCATTGAACATGGTCCAGAAATCTGCTGGCATCAAGTTAGCCTCCGCAGAAGTAGCGATCTCGGTGAGTGGGGTAGCACCAGAGAAACCATCTACCAATGCTTTGCCGTTGTCCCAACCCCAGGTGCCTTCTGTGCGAACGAAGCACTTGTCACCAGTCATGTGGGTAGGATAAGCAAAGAAGAGGAACGCACGCGCGATGAGCGCTACGTTGAAGATGTTGTAACCTGTACCACCAAATACCTCTTTCGCGAAGATCACTGCAAAAGCAGTAGCGATAGCCACCATCCAGAGTGGGGTGTTGATAGGAACGATCAATGGAATGATAAAACCACTCACGAGGAAACCCTCTTGAATCTCTTCTTTCTTCCATTGTGCTACGGTAAACTCGATACCAAGACCAACGCCGTAGCTAACGATGATATATGGCAACACAGCCAATGCACCGAAGCCAAAAGACTTCCAGAACATAAGGCAATTCATAGCGCCCTTCACGAGCTCGCCAGTAGCGAGGAAGTGTTGGTAACCTACATTGAACATACCGAACAACATAGCTGGCACCAATGCCATGATTACGAGGATCATGGTTCGCTTGCTATCCGCGCCGTCGTGGATTTGCGAACCAATGCGCTTAGATGTGGTGTTTGGAGTAAAGAGGAAAGTCTCGAAACCGTCAAACAACGAGTGGAAAGCGCTCAACTTGCCTCCTTCTTCGAAGTGAGGACGAAGTGTCTCTACTATTTTATGTAATTTCTTAAGCATTACTCAATCTCCTTTTTTAAGTTATCCAATGCGGCACGAACGATAGCTTGTAGAGGCATCTTGCTGGTACATACATACTCGCAAAGTGCGAAATCCTCTGGTGCTACTTCGTATGCGCCGAGTTGCTCCATGCTCTCGAGGTTGCCTGCGATCATAGCTTTGATGAGGTACTCTGGGTAGATGTCCATTGGGAACACTTTGTCGTACTCACCGCTGACGATGATAGCACGGCGGCCGCCTTTGAGGCGAGCATCCCACTCGTATTTCTTCTTACCAAAGAGCCACTCCATCAAACCGCAGTTCACCATCTTAGCAGGGTCGGTCTTGCTTGCGTTGAAGCCGTTGAAGCGTGGCATGATCCAGCCCATGAACTCGATCTTGTCGTTACCCTCAGCCAATACGGTGAATTGGTTGTCGTAAACAGAGATCATCTCGTCCAAACCAACTTGGTGACCACTCAATACGTTGCCTGCTACATAGCGGCAGTCGCAACCCTTGTAGGTGTTGCTAGTGAAGATAGCGCTAACTGGCATACCTGGCAACACATTGTAGTATTGTGCACCTGCAGCGAGAGGACCTGTGAGAGCCACTTTCTTTTGCATGTCCACGATACCCTTGGTGAAGAGGCGACCGATGATAGCCAAGTCTTGCACATTGATGGTCCATACGGTCTCGCCCTTAGCGATAGGAGCCACGTGGTTGATTTGTACACCTACGTTACCTGCTGGGTGAGCGCCGTACACCTCGTACTTCTCGCAGTTGCTCAATCCGCGGAACACGGTAGCAGTTGCCTTACCCTTGATACCCACTTTCACTGGTGCGATGGTAGCCAAGGCGTTAACCGCTGCTTGAAGCACTGCACTTTGACCGTTCAATACCCACTCGTAGTCTGGAGCTACAGGTGCGCTGTCAAATGTAGAGATGAAGATGGCCTTAGGCTGCTTGCTAGGAAGAGCAATGCAATCGTAAGGACGTTGCTTGATCAATGCCCACAGACCAGACTCGAGGAGCAAGGTCTTTGCATCCTTTGTCAAGTCAAACTGTGCATACTCAATTGTAGCATCTGCTTCGATGTCAATAGACATCACCTTGCGCTTCTCGCCGCGAACGATAGCCACGACTTTACCGCTAACAGGGGATGTGAAGAGCATCTCTGCAAACGCCTTGTTGTAGAAGAGAGGAGAACCTGCCTTCACAACATCGCCTTCGCGCACCATAAGTTTAGGTGTCACGCCAGCGAAATGGTCTGGAACGATATGATAGACCTGAGGACGATTAACGCTACCGAGCGTCTTCGCTGCCTCGCCATCAAAAGGAATGTTCAGACCTTTTTTCAGTTGAATCTTTTGCATGATGTTTGTTAGTTAATTATGATTTATTTTTATGTTTGCATAAAGAGCGCACAAAGGTACAACAATTTTTACAATTGTGCAAATATTGTTGTACTTTTTTATATAAAATATAAATAATGTAAAAATTAGGTTGCAAATTAGACCGCTTCGCTGAGAGACACTCTCGCCTCTCGCCTATAGCCTCTCGCCTATAGCCCATCGCCTATAGCCCATCGCCCATCAACTCTCCACTCTCACCACATACACCCTCTCCGTCGCACGAGTAATAGCCGTGTATATCCACCTATAGAAACTCCTCGCCTCCTCGCCTCTTCGCCTATTCGCCTCCTCGCCTGTTTGCTGCCCCTTGTACGGATCAATAAACACGCGTTTCCATTGTCCACCTTGTGATTTATGACCTGTGATTGCGTAGGCAAATCGCATTTGCAAAGCGTTGTAATAAGGTGATTGATAGATCGTTTTGATGAGTTCTTTCTTGTTGTGTTGCAATTCAGGATAATCTTCTGTAATCTTGCTAAATAAGTCCCGTTGCATCTGTTGTGTGGCTTCTGCAGAGTCGCTGTACAGCGTATCAATCCATAGCACAGCATCGATTTCCCAATCGTAGTCAACTGCTCGTAGTTGGGCATCTACAAAACGATAACCATACATCTCGCGCATATTGCGCAGACGTACAATCTCCAACATATCGCCATTGGCAATGAATGGCAGGTCTTCGTATTTTTCGGTCCAGAAATAGTTGTTTTTGCTAATCATAACCCTATCTCCGGACGAGATCTCATCTTCGCGCCAGAGGATTCTTGCACGAATACCTTGGTTGTATATATTCGTTCGCTTATTCGTACGTGTCAACAGGATCGTTTCCTCCTCTCCAACCTCGTTATGGGATGCTTCAATGAGTTCCTGCAACTCCTGAGGGGCGATGGTCTTTATGTCGGCTTTTTCTTCCAAAATTTTCCATAATTCTTCCACCTCATTTTCCTCTGTGGGTAGGGTGGTGCCGAGTGCCAAATCGCGCAGTTTAGTGGCGTTTTCCAGGATACCGCTATCCAATGCTTGACGCGCAACTTGTGTCAATGTGTGCGTACTTATATTAAGTTGATAACCAAGCATATAGTCTGCTTGCAAAGCAGGCGATACAACGCTACCAACGGGCGGTAATTGGGCGTCATCTCCCAGGGTTAGCATACTGCATCCTTCGCCCGAATAAACATATTTCACCAGGTCGTCTAGTAGCATGCCCGAACCAAAACCATGTGCCTCTCTCACACCGCTGATCATAGAGGCTTCGTCGATGATAAACAGGGTGTGTTTATGTAGGTTGTCGTTGAGGGTAAAAACCTCCTCACCGAGTTGTTTTTGGCGGTAAATATATTTGTGGATGGTGTATGCTGGATGTCCGGCGTAGCGACCCAGCACTTTGGCGGCTCGTCCGGTAGGTGCCAGGAGCACAAATCGTTGATTTAACTGTTTGAGACTCTGTACCAAAGCAGCCATGATACTAGTCTTACCAGTACCGGCGTATCCACGCAGAATAAAGGCTTTGCGCGACTCTTGAGAAGTGATAAAACGACTCAGTTTGTCCAACAACTCCATCTGCCCTTCGTTGGCAGCGAAAGGCAAACATTGGATGATTCTATTTTGAATAAACTTTTCTAGCATCTCTAGCCCTACTAGTTCTACTAGCGCTACTAGTCTATCTAGTCTTAACAATAAAAAAAGGGTAAGCTGACTACATCGCACCGCTACAACCTCTTACCCTTGCTTCGGTCAAGACCTGGGGGAGTTCAGAGGGAGCTGGTCGTGTAGGACTTACCCTATATCTCAAATTCGCTGCAAAGGTACTGCTATTTTTCCATATATACAAGAATTTTGCAAGAAAAATGCAATTAAATGACTTTTGCGAATAGAAAATGCCTATTTTTTTGCTCTTTTTCTTGTTTATCTCACAAAAAAGTATTACCTTTGCAGGCTATTTGATGTGCGCACGCGTAATAAATAAGGCGTAACACCTGGTCCAACAGCGCAGCGGTCCCTCAGTGAAACGGTCCAACAGCGCAGCGGTCTAACAGCGAAGCGATTTAACAAAAACTATTAACATACAAAATTTTTAAGAAAATGGACAACAAGAAACGTGTTTACACCTTCGGTAACGGTAAGGCTGAGGGTAACGCATCAATGCGAGAGACATTGGGCGGTAAGGGCGCAAACTTGTCTGAGATGAACCTTGTAGGTGTTCCAGTGCCTCCTGGTTTTACTATCATCACAGATGTTTGCAACGAGTACTACGAAGTAGGTCAAGAGAAGATCGTTGAGATCCTTGACAAAGAGGTTAAAGCAGCTGTAGCTCACATTGAGAGCTTGATGAATAATACTTTTGGCGATCCTAAGAACCCACTCCTCGTGAGTGTTCGTTCTGGTGCTCGCGCATCTATGCCAGGTATGATGGATACCATCCTCAACCTTGGTCTCAACGATGAGGTGGCTGCTGGTCTCGTAGAGAAGACTGGTAACCCACACTTCGTTTACGATAGCTACCGTCGTTTCGTACAAATGTACGGTGACGTAGTTCTCGGTATGAAACCAGTTAACAAAGAGGATATGGACCCATTCGAGGCTATCATCGAAGAGGTTAAGGAGATCCGCGGTGTGAAGTTGGATAAAGACCTCACCGTTGATGAGTTGAAACTCCTCGTAGCTCGCTTCAAAACAGCTATCAAGGATCAAACTGGTCACGACTTCCCAACCAACCCTGTAGAGCAACTCTGGGGTGCTATCTGCGCGGTGTTCCGTTCTTGGATGAACGAGCGTGCTATCCTTTACCGTAAGATGGAAGGAATTCCAGACGAGTGGGGTACTGCTGTAACCGTTCAATCTATGGTGTTCGGTAACATGGGCGAGACTTCTGCTACTGGTGTATGCTTCAGCCGTGATGCTGCTACAGGTGAGAACCTCTTCAATGGTGAGTACCTCGTTAACGCACAAGGTGAGGACGTGGTTGCTGGTATCCGTACTCCACAACAAATCACCCTAGAGGGTAGCCGCCGTTGGGCAGCGCTCCAAGGTATCAGCGAGGAAGAGCGTGCTAGCAAGTATCCTTCTATGGAGGAGGCTATGCCAGAGATTTATGCTGAGCTCGACGCTATTCAAACCAAATTGGAGAACCACTACCGCGATATGCAAGATATGGAGTTCACCGTACAAGAGGGTAAACTCTGGTTCCTCCAAACACGTAACGGTAAGCGTACGGGTACTGCAATGGTGAAGATTGCTATGGACCTCGTGAAAGAGGGTCTTATTGATGAGAAGACTGCTATTATGCGTTGTGAGCCACAAAAGCTTGACGAGCTTCTCCACCCTGTGTTTGACTCTAAGGCATTGAAGGCTGCTAAGGTGATCACCCAAGGTTTGCCAGCTAGTCCAGGTGCTGCATGCGGTCAAATCGTATTCCACGCTGATGACGCTCAAGAGTGGGCAAAGGACGGTCACAAAGTAGTGATGGTTCGTATTGAGACCAGCCCAGAGGATTTGGCAGGTATGTCAGCTGCTGAGGGTATCTTGACTGCTCGTGGTGGTATGACTTCTCACGCTGCTGTGGTTGCTCGTGGTATGGG
>JAZQSZ010000110.1:0-2140 GCA_045630365.1 Paludibacteraceae bacterium
CCAGCACAACAAAAACTCCTAGAGGATATCTACGAGTCATTTGCAAACAATGGTGCTAACCTCAACGACGAGCAGAAAGCTGTATACAAAGAATTGAGCGCTAAACTCTCTCAACTCACCCTCGTGTTTGGACAAAACGTGCTCAAAGCAACCAACGCTTGGACCATGCTTATCACCAACGAGGAGGACCTCGCTGGTCTCAAAGAGGACACCAAAGCAATGCTCAAAGCTAACGCTGAGAAAAAAGGTATGACCGGTTGGTTACTTGACCTCAAACCAACAACCTACATCCCTGTGATGGAGGACTGCCAAAATCGTGATATCCGTCGCGAACTCTACACAGCATACAACACACGCGCTATCGGAGGCGAGTACGACAATACACAAATCATCATCGATATCGTTAACACCCGTTTGGCACTTGCACAATTGTTTGAGAAAGCATGTCACGCAGACAAATCCCTCGTGAAGACCTGCGCAGAGAACAAAGAGAATGTGTACAACTTCCTCGATCAACTCCGCGAAAGCTATATGCCTGTGGCAAAGCAAGAAGTAGCAGAATTGCAAGAGTTTGCTAAATCCAAAGGTTTCTACGCAACCCTCCAACCATGGGACTGGAGTTACTACTCAAAACAACTCAAGGAGGAGAAATATGCTATCTCTGACGACTTGATTCGTCCATACTTCCAAAAAGAGAAAGTGATCGAAGGCGTATTCGGTTTTGCTAAACGCATGTACGGCATTACCTTCAAAGAGAACAAAGACATCCAAGTATATCACCCGGAAGTGATCCCATACGAGGTGTTTGACCAAAAAGGTAAATACTTGGCAGTCTTCTACCTAGACTTCCACCCACGCGATGGCAAACGCGGAGGCGCATGGATGAACAACTTCCAAGAGCAATACATGGATGGTAAGATTAACCACCGTCCACATGTAGTCAACGTAATGAATTTCACACGTGCAACCGAAACGAAACCTGCACTCTTCTCTTATGATGAGGTGGAGACCTTCCTCCACGAGTTTGGTCATGCTCTCCACGGTATGCTGACCCAATGTCAATACGCTGCGCAAAACGGTACGAATGTGCCACGCGACTTTGTGGAACTCCCATCTCAATTCAATGAGAACTTCTTGAGCGAGAAAGAGTTCCTCGACACCTTCGCTAAGCACTATGAGACCGGCGAGGTGATCCCACAAGACCTCGTGGACAAGATCCAAGCCGCTGCTAACTACCACGTGGCATATGCATGCGTACGCCAACTATCATTTGGTTACCTAGATATGGCATGGCACGCCTTGACTGAGCCTTTTGTGGTACCAGAGACCTTGACTGCTACTGAGGCTGTTATTAAGTTTGGCGACAAGGCTATGGCAGGTGTACAAGTGTTGCCACTCGTGGCAGGTACCCATATGCAATATGCGTTTACTCATATCTTCTCTGGCGGTTATGCGGCAGGTTACTACAGTTACAAGTGGTCTGAACTCCTAGATGCTGACGCTTTCTCTGTGTTCAAAGCAGCAAAAGAGAAGAGTGGCACTATATTTGATAAGAAATCAGCAGACCGCTATCGTAAGAATATCTTGGAGAAAGGTGGTAGTGCCAAACCAATGGAACTCTATCGTGCGTTCCGTGGCGGCGAGCCAAGTATCGATGCCCTCCTTGAGCGCGATGGTATCAAGAAATAATCCACTAGCATCACTAGTCGTGCTAGTACAACTAGACAATAACAAATAAACTAAGGATATGAAAAAGATTTTTAATTTAATAATTGTGCTTTTCGCAATGCTTACCATGAGTGTGAGCAATATGGTAGCACAAACACCCGTAGATAACTACGGTTTCCTTAATGCACCTGACGGCACTACATGGACTTATACTGCTTCTTTTGAGAAGAAGTATAATCTCTATACCATGGTGACAATGGAGGTGTATAATAGTGAGAAAGTATTGGTCGGTAAGATTGTAGATTCTCTGAAACTAGAAGATCCAAATATGACAGGTATCAACCAAGCGGAGATCAACCCATTGGTGACACAGAAGTTCTTTAATACTGACAATAAGTACGAGGTGATGCTCTTCCTCCACGCACAAACCAAGAACTACGAGGGACATAACTTCAACCACGTCTTCTCTATT
>JAZQSZ010000111.1:0-2638 GCA_045630365.1 Paludibacteraceae bacterium
GGCTCACAGAACGACATGGCTACGATCCGACTTCAAACATATGCTCAGCATCGTGGGCACGCGTGTGCCCTCTGAGCGCGGCAAAGACTGGTGCAGACGGTTGGTGCTGGACTTAGCAGCCCAAGTGCCCGATTTGACGATTGTGAGCGGACTAGCATATGGTATAGATGTGGTAGCTCATAGAGCAGCAATAGAGGCAGGTATCCCAACGATTATCGTTCCGGCTCATGGTTTGGATAGGATTTATCCCGCCGCACATCGCCATGTAGCTGTTCAGTCCCTAGACAAAGGCGGTATCGCAACGGAATATACCTGTGGTACAGAACCTGAGCGATTTAATTTTGTGGCACGCAACCGAATAGTAGCGGGACTATCGGATGCAGTGGTCATCGTTGAGTCCAAACGCAAAGGCGGTTCGCTGATCACAGCAGACATGGCGGTGGATTATGGACGAGATGTCTTTGCTTTGCCAGGGCGCGTGGAGGATGAGTGTAGTGCAGGATGCAACGATCTCATTAAGCGCAACAAAGCGCATCTGATAGAGCATGCGGAGGATTTGATAAAGAACATGCAGTGGGAAAAGCAAACGCCACAAGGAGTACAAACTCAAATGGTAGAACTACTATACAATTTGAGTGAGCCGCAGCAGAAATTGTATGACTTACTGCGCGAAGCAGAAGAGGGATTGCATATCAACCAACTCGTTATGGAAACACAGATAGGATACAATATTGTATCTGCTGAATTGGTGATGATGGAACTACAAGACGTGGTCAAATCTATGCCAGGAGGTATGTGGCGCGTTAAAAATTAAGGTTTTGCTTGCATATTTAAAAAAAAAGCAGTACCTTTGTGGCCAATTAATTTTTGGAACTTATTTTTTACTATAGAAACATGGATACATTACTTAAAAATCTAGGTGCGATTTTGGTATTGCTCGGCGTTGTATGCTTGGCTGTTTACTATTTCGGAGTACAAGTTAACGGACTTCTCGTAGCAGCATTGGTGCTCCAAGTAGGTGGTCTGTTTGCACACGTTATACTAAACAAGCGCTACCAATAAGCCATATAGGAATCTGTCCTATTTAGGCTAACCAATCTCATTGCCGTCAAAATATGGCTGAACAAAACGACTCTGTTAAACAACATTTGACGGGCATGTACCAAGACTGGTTCTTGGACTATGCTTCGTATGTGATATTGGATCGTTCCGTCCCCGCTATCGAGGACGGCCTTAAGCCTGTGCAACGTCGTATTCTCCATGCGATGAAAGCAGTGGATGACGGCAAACTCAACAAAGTAGCCAATCTGGTAGGTCAAACCATGCAGTATCACCCTCACGGTGATGCTAGTATCGGAGATGCCTTGGTACAATTGGGACAAAAGAACTTGTTGATTGACTGCCAGGGAAACTGGGGTAACATACTCACCGGAGACGGTGCCGCAGCGCCTCGTTACATAGAAGCACGATTGAGCAAGTTTGCGCTAGAAACAGTCTTCAATCCCAAGACCACCCATTGGATGATGTCCTATGATGGTCGAAAGAAAGAGCCTATCCATCTGCCCGTTAAGTTCCCACTATTGTTGGCACAAGGCGTAGAAGGTATCGCGGTGGGTCTTAACTCTAAAATCCTACCTCATAACTTCTGCGAGATCTGCGATGCAGCCCTAGCGCATTTGCGTGGCGAGGAGTTTCAACTCTATCCAGATTTCCCAACAGGTGGCGAAATAGACGTTAGTAAGTATAATGATGGCGAGAGAGGTGGCGCTATCCGTATTCGTGCTAAAATCCAAAAGTCTGATGATAACAAAACGCTGATCATCACCGAGATCCCTTACGGAACAACGACCACCAAAATCATCGAAACCATCACTCGTGCCGTACAAAAAGGCAAGATTAAGATTCGTAAAGTAGATGATTTCACCGCCGAGGAAGCACGCATCGAAGTACAATTAGCACCTGGTAGTTCGTCCGACAAGACGATAGATGCCTTGTACGCCTTTACCGATTGCGAAATCAATATATCGCCTAACTGCTGCGTGGTACAAGACAAGAAACCTGTCTTCACCAGTGTGAGCGAACTGTTGCGCATGTCGGTAGAGCACACCAAATCCCTGCTCAAATGGGAGTTGGAGATATTGAAAGGTGAGCTAGAGGAGCAATACTTCTTTACATCGCTGGAGAAAATCTTCATTGAGAATCGTATATACAAGGAAGAGGGCTACGAGAACGCTCCTGACAAGGAGAAGCTAATCGCTTTTGTGGACAAAGCCCTGGAGCCTTGGAAAGAGAAACTCGTGCGCGAAGTGCGCCGCGAGGATATAGAGCGATTGTTTGAGATTCGAATGATTCGTATCACTCGTTTCGACGCAAAGAAAGCGGACGAGTTGATGAAAGATCTAGAGAAGAAAATCAAAGCTACAATTAAGAATCTCAAGAATCTAACCGAGTACACCTGCGCATGGTTTACCTCGCTCAAAGAGAAATACGGAGCGAAATACCCACGTCGTACAGAAGTTCGTAACTTTGCGAACATCAATATCAAGACTGTCGTAGAAGCCAACGAGAAGTTGTATATCAACCGCGAAGATGGCTTTATCGGTACATCCTTGAAGAAGGATGAGTTCCTCTTCAACTG
>JAZQSZ010000112.1:0-5696 GCA_045630365.1 Paludibacteraceae bacterium
CACTCAAACAGTATATTAGATACTACAATAACGATCGGATTAAACTTAAATTAAAAATGAGTCCGGTAAAATACCGAACTCACTTTCAAAATATAGTTAACTAGATTTATTAATCTGTCCAACTTTTTGGGGTCATCTCACATGTGACACGCTATTTTTATATATCTGCTTAGTATCCCTATGCATGGGAACTTGTTAACATTCAATAATCTATAATCTCTTGTATGTGGCAAATGTAAAGGCATAATCATGCTTTTCGTCTGCCTCGTGTCTTTCTTCGTTGACGCATTGCCAAATCGTAGGGTCAATCTCGGGGAAGAAGGTATCGGCATCCTCCCATGTGTGGTGGATATGCGTGATGTGCAACTCTTCAGCCAATGGCATGAACTGGTGATAGACCTCGCCTCCGCCGATAATAAACACCTTCTCATCGGCAGTAATCATAGCGTGTAGTTCTTCAATAGAGTGTGCTACTTCGGTATTCTCGTAAGTGAAATTTCCGTCACGAGTCAGTACGATATTTCTACGATTAGGCAAAGGACGACGGGGTAGGGAGAAGAAAGTCTTCTTACCCATCACAACTGTAGCACCCGTAGTGAGTGCCTTGAAATGTTTGAGGTCATCAGGCAAGTAACACAATAGGTCGCCTGCTTTGCCGATGGCGTAATTCTCTGCTATAGCGACAATGAGTGATAGCATAAACGTATAGTGTATAGTGTATGGTGTATAGTGTATAGTGTATATAGTGTCGGTATGAACCCGTAATGAACCCGTAAAAGACTGCTTTATACCGCTACTACGCCAGGGATATGTGGGTGTGGGTCGTAGTCCACCAGGGTGAAGTCCTCAAACTTGAAGTCGAAGAGGTTTTTTACTTCAGGGTTAATAATCATCTTAGGTAATGCGCGCGTGTCACGTGTGAGCTGCAACTGCACCTGTTCAAAGTGATTGGTGTAGATATGCGCATCGCCAAAAGTATGCACGAAGTCGCCTACCTTCAATCCCGTTACTTGTGCCATCATCATCAATAGCAATGCGTAAGAAGCGATATTAAATGGCACACCAAGGAAAATATCCGCTGAGCGTTGGTAGAGTTGCAAAGAGAGGCGTCCGTCTGCTACATAGAACTGAAACAGCGTGTGGCATGGAGGAAGAGCCATATTATTGACCTCTGCCACATTCCATGCACTCACGATATGACGGCGTGAGTCGGGGTTATTCTTGATTTGCTCTACAAGCAGTTTGATTTGGTCGATATGGCCACCTTGGTAGTCAGGCCATGAACGCCATTGATGGCCATAGACAGGACCTAGTTCACCATTCTCGTCTGCCCATTCGTTCCAAATACGTACGCCATGCTCTTGGAGATACTTGACATTGGTATCACCACGGAGGAACCATAGTAGTTCGTAGATAATGGACTTGAGGTGGAGTTTCTTGGTGGTCAAGAGAGGAAAACCTTCCTCAAGATTAAAACGCATTTGATGACCAAAAACCGACTTGGTACCGGTACCTGTGCGGTCTTGCTTGAGTGATCCCTCGTTGAGCACTCGTTGGCAGAGTTCGAGATATTGTTTCATATGTTTTATTTTAGGTCAGACGAGTCAGACAAGTCGGACTATTAGTAAAGATTATATGTGGTTTTGAGTACGCGGAACTCGGTACGACGGTTGAGTGAGTTGCATACCTCTTGTTTATCCGCAGTTAGGGTCGTGATAAATGCTTCGTCAAGTACTTGCTCCTTAGGCAAGTATGGATATTGTTTGTGTAGATTATCGTCCACGACTACTGGTTTCTCTTCGCCGTAACCAATCGCTGTTAGGCGTTCTTTCTCAATGCCGTTCTTAATCAAGTAATCCACTACCGATTGTGCACGCTTGAGCGAGAGTTCTTGGTTGGCTGCATTATTGCCTACAAGGTCCGTATGTGCTGCTAACTCAATGGTGATATTTGGATTGTCGTTAAGCAATTTTACCAATGCTTTGAGACCTGATTCTGAATCTGGAGTGAGTTCCCAACTACCAAATTGGAAGAAGATATTATCCATTTTCACTGGTTTGGATATTGGTGCAAGAGTGAAGTCTTGCTCATAGGTATGACTATCTTTGAGTCCATCTGTAGTAAACACATGTTTTTGATTAAGGAAACCTCGTGCAGTCGCAAGCATAGCGTAGTGCGTATCTTTGTTGAGTTTTAGGCGATAGGTTCCGTCACGGCGAATCTGTGTCTTGACGTTTGTTCCATCGTTTCCAATCAGTCGCAATGTGGCATCGGATAGATGTTCGCCATCGCTGTTAAAGACTTTGCCTTCAATCACAAACTCTAATTGTGGTAACACAAATGAGTAAATAAGGTCATATCCTTTCTTCTGCCCTCTATTGGATGAGAAGAATCCATCTTCACTCTTACCTGCAAAAGTAATACCGAAATCATCACCTGTAGAGTTAAATGGAACTCCCATATTAAATACATTCCAAATGGTGTCTTCTGGTATGGCGTAGAAAAGATCTAGTCCGCCATAACCGGGATGACCTTTGGATGAGAAATACAATCTGCCATCGTGACGAATATATGGAAACAACTCATCGTCTGATGTGTTGATACTAGGACCAAGATTGCGGATGTCATCCCATGCACCGCCATTATTCAGTGCCATATAAATGTCTTTGCCTCCATATCCACCAGGTGCATCGCTTACAAAATACAGTGTGTCTCCGGTTGCACATAGCGAGGGGTGACCTACGGTGATACTGCTATCGCTGAATAGTTTAAGTTCTTGCGCCTCACTCCACTCACCACTAGCACGTTGAGATGTGTATATCTTGGCTCCTATGTCTTGTCCATTGATAGGTTTGGAATAGGTGAAATACATGATTCGACCCTCTTCACCAAAACAGCATACACCAAGTTCAGCGGTAGTGGTTTGTTTTTGTGTTGTTTCTTCCTCTTCGCCCTCAGTTTCTGAATAAAGACCTTCGCAGAGTTCAATTTCTTCCCATTTGCCAGCAGCATTCTTGCGAGCAGAATAGAGATTAAAGGTAGGCATACCTGTAACCGATGAGTTACGTGTCTTCTTTTTGTTGGAGGATTGCTGTTCTTGACGATTGGATGTGAATACCAATGCATCGCCATCGGCAGTGATGAAAGCAGGAGAGAAATTAGAAGAACGCTTAGCGTTGAACTCTTTGGCTGGGGCAATCTTGTAGCGCGTGTATTGTTGTTTCCACTCCTCAACCTTCAAACAAGCATACTTACCCGCCTGTGCAACATAGTCGCTAGGGTGTCCTTCTAGATAAATGTCATATTGTTTGATGGCATCTTTGTACTTGCCTTGATATTGTAATACTTGCGCATAATGCAAATACACGATAGAATCGTGATAGTGGTAGCGAATAGCATTTTTGTATGCGTTAACGGCTTTGCTATTATTCAGTATGCGATAACACTCTGCTTGATTAAATGCTACATGTGCACGGGTTTTCTTGTCCTTGCTCTTGACTTGTTTATAAACTTGTTTATACATGTCTGCGGCGGCATAATATTCTCCGATATTGTATTTCTTATCAGCGCGCTTTACGCGAGCAGAAATACTACACGAAGACATACTACATGCTATGATAGCAGCCCATAATAAACATATTATCTCTTTTACTCTCATACTCAATTTTAAAACATCACATATTCTTCGGGATTGACAGATTGTCCATTTTTCCATAACTCAAATCCCAATGTCAAACCCTCTAGTAGTCCTATCACTTCTCCTGCCATTACATGGTCACCCACCGTCTTTAGTGGTTGTTTTACCCCTTCATAGATGGATATGAATTGAGTGTGTTGGATGATTATTGTGTAGGTACTATTGATGTTGTATTTGCAAAGAATCACTGTGCCATCTAAGGTGGCAGAAGCATTCTTGTTTCCGTAACTAGTAATAACCACTCCATGACGTTTGTCAGAATACGCTTCTGTAACTTTGCCATGTAGCGGAGGAAAGAAATCAGATAGATGGATCGTGTGAGGTGCTTGCACGGTTTCAAACAACTGTAGGTTGTCTTTCTCTTTCGCTTCGTATTGTGCGATAAACTCTGCTGTAGCTTCACTCTTGGCTAGTAACAACTCTTCACGCATAATAATCTGCATGGAATCCATGCTCGCTATCGTGTCTGTAGATACTTCGCCTGCCACTACTTGCGAAATTATATTTAGGTACTGGCGTTGTAGTTCCAAACTTGTACCTAACGAATCAACTCGTGCTGACTCTTCCATCAACTGATGGCGAATATTCTCGGAATATCCAGGTAGATAATTGCGAATAGGGGTGTATAGTATAACCAACGAAAAGAGTGCCAATGCTAATGCAAAGATGATGCCCAACAGAACGATGGCACCCCATCCACTTAGATGGAGATGCCCGCGTTCTGCCCAAGTTTCTTCGTTGATGATACTAATGCGGTATTTATTCCGCAGTCGTGTCCAAAAACCTATTTTTTTGTTATCTTCAGACATATGTCTTACTTAAGAATAGTACATCCCTCGCAAGGTTTGAGTTGCTTGAAGAAATCGTTACCCTTGTCATCCACAAGAATGAAAGCAGGGAAATTCTCTACTTCGATTTTCCAGATAGCCTCCATGCCCAATTCTGGATACTCTACACACTCAATAGACTTGATGTTCTCTTGTGCCAAGATAGCTGCAGGACCACCGATAGAGCCGAGGTAGAAACCACCGTGCTTTTGACAAGCATTGGTTACATCAATAGTACGGTTACCTTTTGCGAGCATGATCAAACTGCCACCATTCTCTTGGAATTCATCTACATATGGGTCCATACGACCGGCAGTAGTAGGTCCCATAGAACCGCAAGGCATACCTGCAGGAGTCTTAGCAGGTCCAGCGTAGTAGATAGGATGGTTCTTTAGGTACTCAGGCATACCCTCACCTGCATCAAGACGCGCTTTGATCTTAGCATGAGCGATATCACGACCTACGATAATGGTACCATTGAGTGAGAGGCGTGTGCCGATAGGATATTGAGAGAGTAGTTTGCATACATCAGCCATAGGTTGGTTGAGATCTACGCAAACTGCATCACCTTCGCCTGCTTGACGCAACTCCTCAGGGATGAGACTTGCTGGGTTGTTATCCATCTTCTCAATCCAGATACCATCTTTATTGATCTTACATTTGATATTACGGTCAGCAGAGCAACTTACACCCAAACCGATAGGGCAGCTAGCACCGTGGCGTGGAAGACGAATCACACGGATGTCGTGTGCCATATATTTGCCACCGAATTGTGCACCAAGACCAATCTTATATGCCTCTTGGAGTAGTTGCTCTTCTAGTTCTACATCGCGGAAAGCACGACCTGTCTCATCACCAGTAGTAGGGAGGGTATCGTAGTAGTGAGTAGAAGCAAGCTTAACTGTAAGCAAGTTTTTCTCTGCGCTGGTACCACCAATTACAAATGCAATGTGGTATGGAGGACAAGCTGCAGTACCGAGACTCTTCATCTTCTCTACGAGGAATGGGATGAGTGTACCTGGGTTTTGGATGCGTGCTTTGGTCTCTTGGTAGAGATATGTCTTATTGGCAGAACCACCACCTTTGGTTACACAGAGGAAGTGATACTCCATACCTTCAGTAGCTTCCAAGTCAATTTGTGCGGGGAGGTTACACTTGGTGTTCACTTCGTC
>JAZQSZ010000113.1:0-3459 GCA_045630365.1 Paludibacteraceae bacterium
GCAAAAAATCCGCTAGACAGTGAAAAGCAACTAATCAAATATATACCAGAGGAGATAATACCAAAAGCACACCATTGGTTATTATTACATGGTCGATATACCTGTCAAGCGCGAAAACCCCAATGCGAAAATTGCGGTTTGAACACAATTTGTAGGTATTTTTCCAAGAAAAAATAGTATACTCTTGCATAAATGCAAGAAAATTAGTATCTTTGCGCGATTTTTACTTTATTAAAGTGAGAAAGGCGCTTATTGTCATAGGGATTGTTATAAGTTCTATTATGCTACTAATGGGTAGTGTAGTAGGATTGTTGCATTTGAAAAGTGTACAAACCTATGTTATCAGCAAAGTGACAAACAAATTATCTAGAGAGTGGCAAACAGATGTGCGCATTGCACAATTTCATTACCGTCCACTCTCTCACTTGGTAGTTGATAGCATTTACCTCAGTGATCAACAAAAAGACACTTTAGCATATATCGAGCAAATAGATTTGCGCTTTAACCCGCTTGCCTTGGAAGATTTGCGATTGGATATAGAGCAACTCGTTCTTAAGAAACCATACATTAACATACAAGCTCTTCCGGATTCATCACTAAATTGCCAATTTATCTTAGATCTTTTCAAAAAAGACAGTTCTGGAGAATTTCCATTGCAAGTGCATGTTGGTAATCTACAGTTACAACAAACGCGTTTGCGCTACAACGACATACTTGCAGATCAATTGGACTTAGCACTTACATTACCCATATATAGCAAAGATTCTCTAGACATACACATTGAGTCGATGCATTTGCGTGCTCAAATGGATCAACTGGATGCTACTTTCGAAGCCAACCTACATGGTGGTTTGGACTCTATCTTTGCAGACAGTATCCAATTTAACTTCAAGGGGGATAGGTTATTTGATGGTAATGTAGCTCTCTATCATCCTACCCATTTAGACTCGTTCTATATCCATGCGAATTGCAAACATCTATATTTTGACGAAGTATTATTGCAAGATCTGCTGACTCAATTAGGTATCAAGGGTGTAACTTTACCTATACCGCTAAGGAATCTCAAGCATATTCACTATGTTGGTGACATAGATGGACGTCTAGAAGATATGCAGTTGCATGGCGCCTTTACCACCGCATTGGGATCAATGCGCGTTAATGGAGAAATGCAGATTGACACCACATTGCAAGGAGCGCACTTCAAGGGAGAAGTTTCCACCAAGGGTTTCCAAATTGGACAATTATTGAATCACAAAGACCTAGGAAATATCGCATTTGATGCGCATATTGACGGATCGATCGATTCTATACAATTCACACACTGTATAGCCGAAGCAACAATTAAACAGCTTGACTATTTGGGATACACCTATCACAATATACATTTGGACGGAGAATGGAATATCAATGAGATTAATGGTACACTATCTATTCACGATGATAATATCAAACTTAACATCAATGGTTTAGCCGATTGGGATCAAGAGGACACACGCATTGATTTGGAGATCAAACTGAATGATTTTTCACCTGCAGCACTTCGTCTAAGCGAGAAAAATCCAAACCTAAGTATTGGAGCAACTACCTATATCAGTCTTTATACATCTGGAACGCATCAGGAGATGTTGGATAACCTAAATGGATATGTAATTATCGATAGTCTCAAATTGGCGAATAACGATCAAGATTGTACAATAGAACAGATAAAACTACTCATTGATAGCGAAATAAAAGACAATTGCCCTTATCACCAAGTACGATTACAATCAGATTTGGTGACGGGAAATCTCTCTGGAACATTCGCATATGCTGCGCTACCTACTATTGCACAGCATATCACGCACAAATACTTACCGCTTCTGGTTGAAAAACCAGTCGTGAAGTATCCTAAAAATACAAATTTGGATTTTTACGCATATTTCAGACAATTAGACCAGTTGACCAAGGTATTAGATCTTGGAATAGACATTCCATCCTATCCTACCATAAAAGGATATTTGCATGGTCAAGATGTTCAAATACAAGCCTTTGTCCCCAGTATCAAAACTAGCAAGACAAAAATCAACGATATCACTTTTGCACTGCACAACATCAACGACGAAAAATTGAATCTCTCGTTGTATATGTTAACCCATTTGCCTCAAGACAACCCCACTGCAGCAAAGTTAGGTGATATCAAGACTACTTTTAATGTTTCAGTAGAAAACAACAATATTGACCTCAATATTCTACTAGGCAATACAGATAGCGTACGTAACGAAGGAAATATCAATATATCTTCCCATATTACACGTTACCTTAATCAACCTAAATTAGATATACAAATCAAACCTACGCATATCATTCTAAATGATTCTGCATGGACTATTAGTCCTACTAATTTGACATACACGCACGCCACCAATAGTTTAGATGTACAGCATTTACAACTAGAAACTGAATATCAGTCTATAAAAGCCAATGGTCGTGCTTCAAAAGAGAAGAGTGATTCTATTAATGTCCAACTCAATAATATCAATCTGAATTATTTATTGAGTTACACAGAGGCTAACAAAGTAATATCTATCCAAGGTCCTGTAACAGGACATGCCACTATCTATAGTGTATTCTCTGATATAATGCTAGAAGCCCAGGCGAATATTCCAAACGGTGGTATCAACGGAGTATATCTAGGCGATGTAGCTGCTGAAGCTCGATTAGATCGAGAAAAGAATAGTATCATTATTGAGGGAGAGATCACCGACTCAACTAATCATATAGTAGCCAATGTGTTAGGAACAGTCATTCCTGCTCAAAAGAGTTGGGAACTAGATATTAATTGTGATAGTATTGATATCAATTTCATCAATTTTTGGACTCAAGGTATAGTGAAAGACCCTATGGGTAGGGCATTTGGTCGTGTGCGCGTGGGGGGAAAGAAACGAGAAGTATATGTCACTGGTGCTGCATTAGCTAAAAATGCTCATATTACCATTCCTCAGATTGGCGTTACCTATGGATTCACCGATTCAGTTTATCTTGATTCCACCGCTATTCGTTTCCCGAATATAGATGTGTATGACCAATACGGTAATCCAGGTACGTTCGCAGGCGCTGTATATCATAATAACTTCAAGGATATACGTTTTGATTTGCGTGCACAGGCTAACAATTTATTAGTAATGGATTTACCTGCAGATCAACAAGCATTCTTCTACGGAAAAGTATTTGGAACAGGAGATGTGCACATCTATGGTAATGATATGGATTGTAAGATTGATGTCAATGCTCGCACCGAAGCCAACACCAAGTTCTATTTGAATATTAATAGCGCTAGTAAAGCGACACAATCCAATTTTATACATTTTGTTCAACCTGACACTGCCTCCTATGGTCTGCTCAGTTTGTTACAACCTAAAGCAAGCGCTCCATCTACTACTACACAAAGCAAATTACGCTTATCGCTACAAGGTGAGGTCA
>JAZQSZ010000114.1:0-6341 GCA_045630365.1 Paludibacteraceae bacterium
GTTTTGATTTTTCTCAATCCACGCGCTGGTGGTGTTGAGGGCCTCTTGTACATTCTCAAGATTTTGGTCCTCTACAGTTACTTTTTTCTTTGCCATATTCTTGTTATTTTATAAATTTCGATATAGTTTTTCAATTAACCCCGCAAAGGTACTGCTTTTTTTTTACATACACAAATTTTTCGCCATTTTTCATAGAAAAAGTACTAGTTAGGCTAGTCGTACTAGTCATACTAGCCCTACTAGTCGTACTAGCATAACTAGTCTAATACCAGAAGCCTAGTCCTAGCGATATGAACTCCACCTTGGTCAAATGGCTTTTCATCATGGCCTGCACAAACATATGCCATGGCAGATGATAGCGCAAGACAACTTCCGTATAGAGCCAACCGTCGGGATAACCTGCACTACCTGCGTTTAGGAGGTCGTAGGCATAGAAGATAGGTTTATCCAAGCGCTGCGTAGGCAATCCCTCCTCTCTCCACTGTGGTTCTAAGGCTTTGACAGGGTCGTACATATAGGCTCCCACATGCAATCCCGCAGTGAAATCACCCACTACAAACTCTGGTTGCAGGCTCACACCCACACGCCAACAGTCACCGGGTTGCGCCAAGTCAAGATTGGTCTTACCAAAATGCGTTTCTCGCTGTATATAGGCTCCGTCATAGAACACATCCACACCGCCACCTAGACGAAATATCTTATGGGCATGCCAATATGCCGCAGCATGCATTGAACCCACCATAAAGGTCTGTTGATCACGGTAATACACTTGTCGTCCACCCATCGTTCCTGCTAGAGCAATTGACCACTTCTTATCAGATTGGTCAGACAGGTCGGACGGGTCGGACTTGGTCTGTCCCTCCATCACTTTCTTCACACCTAGTTCGGCTCCGAAAATATTGTAGCCCGAATTGGGTTGCACCGTACTTCCGTTGCTTATATGGTACCAACCACCCGCTAGCGAGATACTCCACCCGTTCGTGAGAGGGAAATTCATATACAGCACTTCAGGGAAATACAGATTGGTCACACTGCCCACACATTGGTTGGCATCGGTTACGCTGACGAACATCTGCCCTTCGGGCACGGTGTTGCGGTAGGTTTTGGTCATAAACGCCGCTCCTATACCAGGGCGCAAACCGAGTTCAAAGTGTTTGAGTCGAACGAGCGGAATATCCATAAAAGCATAAGGCGCAATAGCGTGTCCCAGTAGTTCGTGCCCCATATTCCAATAACTCAGTCCCACACCTATGGTGGCGTTATTCCAATCCTCGAGCGCTTGCCAGTCGGGGGCAAAGTCCACGCCGACATTCACGCCCCATACGGGTGCGTGCCACTCCTTAGGAGTATTAACCACCTTATCCACTTTGCCATCAGGCATGACTGCTCCTCCTTGCAGAGAAACAGACACTGATTGTATCAATAAGATCAACGAGAAAATCATCCCAAACGACTAATACGCATCAACTCGCCCTCGTCTAGCAGTTTGATCTTACGACCATCCAAACTAATGATACCTTCTGAGGCAAATTGAGACAAAGTACGAATCGCATTAGAGGTGGTCATATTGGACATGTTTGCCAGATCCTCACGTGCCATATACATAGCGATAGTCACACCATCCTCATCCAAGCCGTAGGTATGTTTGAGAGTCAGTAGTGTCTCTGCCAAACGACCACGAATATGTTTTTGAGTCAAATTGACGGTACGAGACTCCGAGATAGCCAAATCATTAGACATCAATTCTAGTACGCCAAAACAGAACTCATTGTTCATCTTGATCACCTCCAAGAACGCCAAACGCTCGACACGATACACTACGGTAGGCTCGATGGCAGTAGCACAAGATGAGTGACGATCACCAGCCACAGCACTACGATATCCAAAGGAGTCACGGCGATTCAATAGTCGAATAATCTGCACGCGTTGTCCCACACCTTCCTTGGTCAAACGAATAGTACCATCTGCGATTACCATCACATAGTCAGGAGCATCATCCTCTTGATGAATGATTTCATTTTTGCGAAATTTCTTGACTTCTGAATGTTCTTCGATATACTTCTTTTGGTCTAGGGTAAGCAAATCCCAGACCGGACTCAGTTCCCAAATTTTGTCCAATTCTTCTTGATTTCTTCGCATATCTTCGGATTTTTGCTGCAAAGATAGTTAAAATTATCCAAACTTGCAAAAAAAAATTAAATTATTGTGCATATGTCGATATTTTTTTGTACTTTTGCAGTCGAAAAAATATTTATCATTGATTTTTATCATTTTTTTATGGATATTTCAGTAATCGTTCCTTTGTTCAACGAGGCAGAGAGTTTGCCTGTTCTTCATGAGTGGATAGTGCGTGTCATGCGCGATAATAATTTCAGTTATGAGATCATCTTCATCAACGATGGCTCTACCGACACCTCATGGCAAGTGATTAAACAACTCCGTGAGCAGAATGAGCATGTTCATGGTATCTGTTTCCGTCGCAATTATGGCAAGTCAGCCGCTCTCTACTGCGGATTTGATGCTGCTCAAGGCGATGTGGTGATCACTATGGATGCCGATTTGCAGGACTCTCCAGACGAGATTCCAGAGTTGTATCGTATGGTTACGGAGGAGAAGTACGATCTTGTGAGCGGTTGGAAGCAAAAACGCTATGACAACAAACTGACCAAGAATATCCCTAGCAAACTCTTCAATGCCACTGCCCGTTGGGTCACTGGTATTAAGTTGCACGATATGAACTGTGGTCTGAAAGCGTATCGCCAAGATGTGATCAAGAACATTGAGTTGTTCTCTGAGATGCACCGTTATATCCCATATTTGGCTAAAAACGCTGGTTTCACCCGTATTGGCGAGAAGGTGGTACAACACCGCAAACGCGAGTTTGGTGAGAGTAAGTTTGGTCTCAACCGCTTTGTCAATGGTTATTTGGATTTGATGACATTGTGGTTCCTCAATAAGTTTGGCAAACAACCGATGCATTTCTTCGGATTGATCGGTAGTGTGATGTTTATCCTCGGTCTCATTGATGTGATTGTGGTAGGTGCTATGAAGTTGTATGCATTGGCGCACCACACATCTGCTATGTTGGTGGCAGACACGCCATATTTCCATTTGGGTATCCTCACGATGGTATTGGGTTGTATGTTGTTCTTGGCGGGATTCTTGGGCGAGTTGATCATCCGCAATTCCTCAGAACGCAATAATTACCTCATTCGCGAAACACTTTGAACGCTATCTTTGACAACTATCGCCTCTTAGACACCCTCTCTCACGAAGATGAGGCGGATTTTCGTGTCTTTCTCCAAGATCCTGATAATCTTGAGGATGGACTGATGGCTGTCGCTGGTTTGACGCTTAATCTGCTGGAAAATCACTGGAGCGAGCACAAACTCATGACCATCCTCACGAGTTGCGATGGCATAGCGCCTGAGATGTTTGAGCGTATTGTGGTGGGTGTGATACTGATTATGATGCGCTATGACCGGGAGATTCGCCACAACCAGGCCTTATTGGAAGATTTGCAGGAAGTACTGACATTCGCTCCTGAACTCAGTTATACGGCACTCTGTAATATTGCCCGCACCACGCAGATCAAGCGCATGGAGCAGTTTAATCAGCAACTCACGCAGGAACTAATGCCGCTGATGAAAGATAGACATTCCAACGAATTTTACGATATTATCCGCAGCAAACAGACAGAGATGGAGCATATCGCTAAGATGCACTTGGATCAAAATTTCTTGATTTTCCGCGATTTCTACTCCACTCCATTTTTCCGCGACGATGCGGCTAACTGGCTCTTGCCATGGAATGACAAGGCGTTGCTCAATGTGGATGAAGAGGATAGAGAGGATGTAGAAGGATTGATACAACTGTGGCCATTATGCGATAGCGACAAGTATGCGTTATGCCATATGTATCGCTCGTTCAAAGAAGTTATCAAGAGTCAACTGTCGGTTGATTCGCTCAAAGAAGTAGGATTGGACATGCCTAATAACCAGATCGTTACCAATGGTTATGTACAGCAGTTGTACAGATTTTTCCGATTATCCTCGCATACCCAAGCTCGTCCTTTTGACCTCGCTCATCAGTTGCGCAATCTGATGGTGTATCGTCTGATTGTTGTAGGCGAGAGAGCCAAAGAGTCGATTGATCAGTTGCTTGGTTAGACCGTTTCACTATTGGACCGCTCATTTCATTCGCTGAGGGACCGTTCATTTCATTCACTGAGAGACCGTTCTTATCTCGCATACGCTCGAACGATTTTTTCGCTTTGCTCACTGAGGGACCGTTCTTATCTCGTCTTCACTCGAACGATTTTTTCACTTCGTTCACTGAGTGATCGATGAGTCTCTCAGCACCTTTGGTGCGGTCTCTCAGGGCTTTAGCCCGGTCTCTCAACGCAGTGGTCTCTCAGCGTAGCGGTCTCTCAGCGTAGCGATCTTTCAAATCCACCCCATTTCAACGTAATAAATCACGCGTTCTACGATGCGATCTTTGTCATCCGCATCGTATTCTTCTTTGAGGTCGTTTTTGAAGAGTTTGGCGATGAATTGCCAGAAATTAGCACTTGCTTTGCCTCGATAGTGTGCTATGAGTTCGTAACTGGTTCTGTCGCTTTCGCGGTCCATGAGTTTCATGAGCATTTGCCCTTGGGAGGCGGTCATGCGGCGAAACTGTTGTTCATATTTCTTGAAGAGGTATTTCTCGTGTTGTTTCCACCATTTTTTGCGATCCTTCTTATCAGGGATCTTAGCCAATTGTTCATCGGCATATGCAATTTCTAGGGTTAGGACTTTTGCGATGGGTAAGGTCTTTTTGACGTCGCGTACGGTTCTCCAGTAGAATCGTTCTTGGCGTTTGTTTTCAAACTTCATGTCTGGGAAGACATATATGGTTTGCATTTGTGCCAAATAGAAGGTATCTTGATTGCTCACTTGTAGCAATACAGAATCCAAGTAAGGAGCATGATGAGGAGGTAGCGCATAGCAGCAACCCACCACCCACAAGCATATACAGACAACATATTGTTTCATGTCACTCCTTCAACCTTAACTCCTTAATTCGTTAAACCTTAATCCAACATTTGTCCGAAGTTATTGGATAGTTGAATCATTTGGTCGTACTCTTCAGGAGAGAGGTCGTAGAAATAGTAGTTACGAGGATCCACAGGTTTGTTATTCAGTCGTACCTCATAGTGCAAGTGTGGTCCGGTTGATTTACCCGTGTTACCTACGAGTGCGATAATATCGGAGCGGCGTACTTTTTGTCCCTTGCGCACGAGTATTTTATATAGGTGAGCATAGAGGGTCTTGTAACCATAACCGTGGTCAAGGATAACGGTGTTGCCATATCCTTGTTTCCATCCTGCGAAGTCCACTTTGGCATTACCTGTCGCAAACACTTCGGTGCCCGTAGGGGCGGTAAAGTCCATACCTTGGTGGAACTTACGCACATGATATACAGGGTCGATACGCATACCATAACCAGATGCCACGCGTTTGAGATCTTTGTTCATAACTGGCTGAATAGCAGGAATATTCTCCATGCGTATCTCTTGTTCTTTGGCCATCTGCGCCACCTCATCGTAGGATTTGGCTTGCACGTATATCTCTTTTTCGAGCAAATCTACTTTGAGGGCGAGGTCGGCAGCCAGTTCGCTGTTGGTCATTTGTGCCAATTGCTCGTAGTAGTCTATTTTGCGTTGGGCACCTTGTCGTACGCTCAGCGGGATAGGTTCGGCACCAAAGAGCACACGGTAGAGATTGTCGTCCCGTTGTTGAAGGTCGGTCATCACCACTTGCATTTGGTCCACCTGGCTGTTGAGTACCTCGAGTTGGGATTCTAGACTAGCTTTCTCTCGTAGGAGTTGTTTCTCACGAGGGGAAGGGAAGAATGTTAAGAAGAGGTATAAGAAGAGTATTCCTATCACTATTCCTGCTAGGATATAGATACCTGTTTGTCGTATCCAATAACGAAAACCATGTTCCACTTGCTCCATAGCAAGTGTTTCAGGATTGATTTTGTATTTCTTTTTTGCCATATATTAAGTTCGTTTTACTCACTTATAGACCGTTCGCTTTGCTCACTGTTAGACCGCAACTCCGTTGCTGTTAGACCGTTCGTTACACTCACTGAGGGACCGTTCACTTCGTTCACTGAGGGATCGATGAGTCTCTCAGCCCGCAGGGCGGTCTCTCAGGGCTTTAGCCCGGTCTCTCAGCGTAGCGTCCTACCCCTTGGGGTCCCCGAAAATCTGCTGATTTTTGGGGAGAGCGGAGACAGCGGTCACCCTAACAACGACGGAGTCGTTGGTCAATGTGACCCGCTTGTCGAACGCG
>JAZQSZ010000115.1:0-3337 GCA_045630365.1 Paludibacteraceae bacterium
AGTTGCCTACTATCACAACTGACCTTGAGGACCTTGTCTTCCCTGGTGCAACGGAAGAGGTGCTTCCTCCATACAATGTGACTATCTATAATGTCAATGGTCAGGTTGTATCCTTCCAAAATAATGTAGAGCAAGTGAATATGGGTGCTTTGAAGAATGGTATGTATGTCATCCAATTCGAGAAGAATGGTAAGACTGCAACCCAAAAGGTAATCCGCTAATTATTCTCATCTCATACACAAAATAAAGCTGCGTCCTCAAACGCAGCTTTATTTATGCCTCTCCCTTTTCACTTTTCCCCTTTCCCCTTTCAGTTTTCCCCTTTCCCCTCCCTCTACTTGCCCTCTGTCTCCATAGGAACTTCATAGAGACTTCATAGGGACTTCATCGGAACTTCGTCGTATCTTTTCCGTAACTTTACCGAAGGAACTCCGTAGGATTCCGCTACCTTTGCGCTACCTTTGCGCTACCTCCCACCTATATTCAACCTGCTTATAACCTCCCTATCTTCTACTATTGCTCTACGGAGGGATAACGGAGAACAAGCGTATTCTATCGCGCACAAAAAAAGATGCTCTCTTGCGAGAACATCTTTTCTATTGTTATGTCCAACGAATATTAGAACAAGTAACGAACGCCAAGGGTGATACCGCTGTACAAACCATCTTTGTTAAATCCACAACCATCAGCAAAACCTGCAACACCGATGTTTGGACGCCAATCAACAGAGAGTTGCAATGGGAACCAAAAATCATATGATACACCTACGTGACCAACTGCACCAACATACCAAACGCAAAGTCCAGCAGCCATTGCATCAAAACCGTAGAGACCAGCACCAGCACCAACACCGAGAGACCAGTTCCACTCACCTTTATTGTTCCAAGGAATTGCTGTACCAAATGGGTTAACCCAATCATAAGTAGCTTGCGCACCAATACCATCAAAGAATGGAAGGTTTACAGATAAATCAATCATATTTGCCTCACCGAGTGAATGTTGGTAAGAAACATCAAGACCATAACCCAAGTTTACACCGATTGCACGAGGTTGAGCAACTGCTGCTGTAATACCTGCTACTGCCAAAATGGCAACCAAAAGTAATTTTTTCATAATGCTTAAAATTAATAGTGAATAAATTGTATTATTTAGTAATTATTTTTGCTGAATTACCAGACTTTTTGTTAATTTGGTTCGCAAAGGTACGACTTTTTTTTTGTATATGCAAATTTTTACACGATTTTTCAATAAAAAATAAAATCTCACTATTCTAATTCTTGTGTATTCCGAAAAAAAATAGTACCTTTGCACCCTGTAAAAACAAACTTCGTAATTCAAAAATTCATAATTCATAATTCAAAATTCATAATTCACTTTTATGATTATTTCTAACCGTATTGCTGCGCTCGAAGAGTCAGCTACACTACAAGTTGCTGCACTTTGTCAGCAACTCCGTGCAGAAGGTGTTGATGTGATTGGTCTCTCTTTGGGAGAACCTGATTTTCCTGCTCCTGCACATGTCAAACAAGCGGCTATCGATGCTGTTAACAACGACATCTCTCACTATGGTCCTACCCCTGGTTTCCCTGCTTTGCGTGAGGCTATTGCAGCTTCTCTCAATAAGGATATCAAGGACTATCCTGTTCGTCCATATAATGCCAACGAGATTGTTGTTTCGGTTGGTGCTAAGCAAGCGCTATGCAATGCGATTGAGGCGATTATTGGTCCTGGAGATGAGGTGATTATGCCTACACCATGCTGGGTAAGTTATGTAGAAATGGTCAAGATTGCTCAAGGTAAGAGTGTGCTCGTTAAAACATCTATGGAGAACAACTTCTGCCTTACTGCGGAGCAACTAGAGGAAGTCATCACTCCTAATACCAAACTCCTCATGCTTTGTACGCCTAACAACCCAACAGGTTCGGTTTATACCTATGAGAATCTCAAGGCGATTGTAGAAGTACTCAAGAAGCACCCACAAATCATCGTGCTCGCAGACGAGATTTACCAACATATCCTTTATACAGGTAAACACGAAACGCTCGCTCAATTCCCTGAACTAGAAGATCGTCTCATCATCATCAATGGTGTGAGCAAGGCGTATGCCATGACAGGTTACCGTATTGGATGGCTCGCTTGCCACGACAAAGATTTTATCACAGCAGTAAAACGTCTCCAAGGTCAAACCATCAGTTGTGCAACTACCATTGCCCAAAAAGCTGCTGAGGCTGCCTATGCAGGCCCTCAAGACTGTGTAGAGGATATGCGCCAAGCGTTTGAGCGTCGTCGCAATCTCATTGTGGGTCTTGCTAAGGAGATTCCTGGCATGAAGGTACTGGAGCCACAGGGTGCTTTCTATCTATTCCCTGATGTGTCTGCTTTCTTTGGAAAACAATATAATGGTCAAACCATCCACAATGCCGACGAACTTGTGACTTACCTGCTTCAAGAAGCGCATGTGGCATGTGTATCAGGTAGTGCATTTGGCGAGGACAATTGCATACGTTTCTCATACGCAACAAGCGAAGATCTCATCATTGAGGCAATGCGCCGCATGAAAGAAGCCTTGGCTAAACTTGCCTAACCACCTTTAGAAATTTTAGAACCTTTAGAACTGTTAGAACTTCTAAAACTTTTTATACATTAACACAAGAAGGGAGCCTACGCTCCCTTCTTGTGTTTCTCCGCCCTTCGTCCTGCCAACATCAGCTGAATAGAGTTGAACAAGTTTTGCCAAATGATATACACCGCAGGGGCCATAGAGGCGATAGGCACCAAATACGCTTGTGCCATCCAAATGGCTAGGGTTGTATTCTTTTGCCCAAAAGCTTGACCTGCCGTGATCTGACTAACTTTCTGCATGGAATAGTTTGCTGCTTCGGGGTCTATCAATACATCTTTGTAATCATTTCCCTTAGTACCAGCAGGGTAGTGATAACCGATCCATTTACCTAGTCCAAACTGCATCAAGCAAGTGATGAGTGATCCCACACAAATGATAGCAATAGTCCAGAAACTGTAGGTTTGATGAATGAGGGTATGGGTCAGATCGGCCATTAGGACAATCAATGCCGCTATCCAGATATAAAAAGGCATAGATGCCCATTGGGTAGATAAGGTAAATGTCTTACCTGTATTGCGTTTACGATGATAGATATTGCACACTATTCTAAGCAACCATGCTGCAAAGAATGGGCATAGCAGAAGGGGAGTGATGCGTTTGAGAATCATCAGAAAGGCTGTTGAGAACTCAATACCTGCACTAGGATTTACTACAGGGAAAAACAATGGGACAATCACAGCTGTGGCTACGTTGCTCAACATCGTAAACGATGTG
>JAZQSZ010000116.1:0-13061 GCA_045630365.1 Paludibacteraceae bacterium
TGTTCTTGTGTTAAAGTTGTCATAGTGATTGTCGTTAAACAAAAGGAAGAGTTATTTCAACCTTTGCGCTGCAAAGGTACACATTATTTTTGATTTGAGCAAATTTTGTGTGTAGAAAAAGAATATCTATTGCAGTTGGAACATAGATGACATCTCGGTAAAAATTCGGCGAAGGTATACGTGTGTACCGTTTATCAACCGTATATCTACCGTAATTTACAGAGTAAAATTAAGTGATAAATTACCACTTTAAAATGTAGTTCCAGTATTTTGTTCTTGTATGTCTGTGTTTATCTCCGTTTGATCATTAACCCACAACCAAGTGGTGTTGCTCTCTTTGCCAAGATAGAGGACTTTGGCTTGGATAATCTGTGTGCCATTGGGCACTTCTATAGGAGCGGTATAAGTCTGCCATTCGCCATCGTCGAGGCGATATAGTATCTCGCCTCCTTGCATTACTTTATTCATATGGCATATGGCTATGGGCGAGGAGATTTTGATACCTGGTTGTTGGATATGGAAATTGCGGTTAGAGGCAGCCAATTGTGGGAGGAAAGTGTTATATACGAGTTCGTTATACTCGCTAAGCGAGAGGGTGCTGCGGTTGTTCCAAGCACGCTCTGCAAGACCATAAATCTTAGGGTAAATCTGCCATTCCACTTGTGCAAATGAGCGGATGACCTCGCTCCAGAGTTGGGCATTCATACCGATGATATTAGGATGTTGAGCAGGGAGCCAATCAAACGAGCGATATTCATCGGTATATCCACCCCAACTGAGTCCTTTCTCTTGGTGGTGGTTGCAATAGGCAAAGTCAAAATACAGGTGACTAGCCGTGGCGATAACTACTTGATAACCAGCCTCTGCAAGTTGCATTGGTTTGCTTTCGCTATTGAGCCAAGCATAACAGATTGCTCCACTTTCAGGTTGGCAGAAATGGTCGATCTCTTCCCATCCCATCGGTTGGAGATTATAGCGTTGGAGGATAGTCAGCACTTGGTCAATAAACGTCTGATGTTCTTCTCGTGTGAGGGCTCCCTTGGGCACTTCGTCGCCTCCGATATTAAAGATGGTGAGCGGATGGTTGGCTTCTTGGTGCATCTTGACAATCTCGGTCACAACACGATCCACAAACTCAATAGCAAAAGGTTGGGTCACATCAATCACATTGTCGGTATAGTTTTGTGCGGACTTATAGACACGTGCGTCAAAAGCACTATCTGTCAGTAGCTTACCCATCGCTTTTTTGGCTGCACGCATATGACCTGGCATATCAATCTCGGGGATAACGCGGATATGGCGGTCGGATGCATAACGGAGTAACTCAATGTATTTCTCGCGTGTGAGGTAGCCATTGGCAGTTGTAGGAGCATTAGGGTCCCAACCTCCACAATACATAGGTAATAAACAGTCGGTTTCATCTTGGGTGTAACCACGACGGGAAGCGATAGAGGTGAGTTGGGGCAACCCTGGTATCTCCAAGCGCCATGCTTCATCATCGGATAGGTGGAGGTGAAGAACGTTGAGTTTGTGATATGCCATAATATCCATTATGCGATAAATGGAGTCCGCAGGGTAGTAGTTGCGGGCAATATCAAGCATCAGTCCACGGTGAGGGAGGTCAGGATAGTCGGTTATAATACCACAAGGGATCGTGTCACCCCATTGTAGGAGAGTTTGTTTGGCGTAGAAGATACCCGCCTCATCACTCGCCTCTATACGGATAGTATCTGGGGTAATGATTAAGGTATATCCCTCTTTGACCATATTGGCATCGGTGCGAGAGATGATCTCAGCCTTTGCTACTTCGCACACACCATCCGCATACGTCATCTGCTTTGGCTGTGGCAACAGAGGTTGCACCTCTCGCCTCTCGCCTTTCGCCTCTTGCCTTTCGCCTAATACTCCTTCCACATAATCAAACACATAGTTACCTTCTGCATAAGGTGTTTTCTCCCATGTGACAATGCCGCGTTTCATCTGCTCAGGACGAGTATAAGGAGCGTAGGTGCAAGGGATGGTATGGGGTTTAGTGTTTAGGGTTGAGTGTTGAGTGTGTACAAGGAAGAAACCTTCGGGGCGTATGTTTTCGCGGATGGCACTACCTCGGTATCGCATAGTGAATGTACGACTCTCGCCAGGAGCAAGAGGAGTGAACGCTTGGGTAGGCTCAATGCTGTGCCAACTTGCTTGAATCTCAGTCTCACATAGTGCATCGCCCTCGGTGTAAATAGGATGGAGGGACATGAGGTTGAAATAGATAGTCCAACCCTCATTGGTCAGGGTATCGCAGGAGGTATTCGTAAGGGTAAGATACGCCTCGCATACGCCAGGGGTAAGGTCGTTTTGCCCAAACTCCCAATGGAGAGTAAGAGGAGTTTTGCTACCACAAGAGACAAGGATAAAGGCAAAGAGGCTAAAGGCGATGAGGCGAGAAAGGAGTTTTTTCATGGTAAATATGTTTTTATGCTGCAAAGGTACGGAATAATTTGCATATATGCAAAAAAAGTAGTACTTTTGTCGGCGGGATTTTTTGAAAAAACAAAAATTACCCCAAATTATAAAAAATTAATCAAAATTATTTAGATTATGAGATTACTTGTAGTTCTCTTTGCAATATTGCTTACCCCCTACATTTATGCAGAACGTGTGATAGTAGGTGCAGAGCAAACAAAGGAGTATTTATCTGACTTGAAAGGCAAGCGTGTGGCATTGTTGAGCAATCACACGGGACTGATTATTCAAGGCAAAGATACTATCCATACTTTGGATTGGTTGTTGCAGAAAGGCATACAAGTGACTGCTATATTTTCGCCTGAGCATGGTTTTCGTGGAACGGCTCGTGAGGGCGAGAAAGTGGCTAGTAGCGTGGACGAGAAGACTGGAATACCTATTCTCTCGCTCTACGACGGGGATAGCAAGTACCCATCAAAAGAGTCAATGGGAATGTTTGATGTACTCGTAACCGATATTCAGGATGTGGGTTTGCGTTTCTATACCTACTATATCACCATGTACCGTTTGATGGATGTTTGTGCGAGGGATGGAAAGCAGTTTGTGGTGTTTGACCGCCCTAACCCCAACGGTTGGTATGTGGATGGTCCAATGTTGGATATGAAGCACAAGTCGGGCGTAGGAGCATTGCCTATTCCTGTGGTGCACGGCATGACCTTGGGTGAGTTGGCGCTGATGATCAACGGCGAAGGATGGTTGAAAGATGCTGCCAAGGTAGATTTGAAAGTAATTCCTTGTAAAAATTATACCCACCAAACCTTGTACCGTTTGCCTGTGGCTCCGTCGCCTAATTTGCGCAATATGTTGGCGATATATTTGTACCCATCTGTGTGCCTGTTCGAGGCGACACCTATGTCATTGGGTAGAGGAACAGATAAACCATTCTTGTGCTATGGTCACCCCAATTTTAATGCACCACGTACCGAAACGAGTGTCTATGGTCCTGCGATTACTTTTACCCCTAACCAATCGACTCAAAAAGGTCGTGTGTGTGATGGAGTAGATTTGAGTTCAATGACGGAGGAAGAGGCTCGTAAGGTGGGTTTTTCGTTGCGTTACTTATTGGATGCCTACAAGCATTTGAATATGGATAACTATTTCTTCCGTCCTTTCTTCGAGTTATTGGTGGGACAGGATTATGTGCGTAAGATGATTAACCAGGGTAAGAGCGAAGAAGAGATTCGTGCATGTTGGCAGGAGGATGTGGCGAAGTTCAAGGAGCAACGCCGTCCTTATCTCCTCTACGAGGAGTAGGGATAAAGTCGAATGTCGAAAGTTGAATGTCGAATGTTGAAAGTTGAATGTCGAATGTCGAATGTTGAATGTTGAAAGTCAAGGAGTTGAAAGTTTAAAGACAAGTATATGAATCCATTAACAATTTTATTAGTTATTGCAGCTTATTTTGCGCTGCTATTCTTTATTTCGTATTTGGCTGGTCGTAAGGCGGACAATGCTGGTTTCTTTTCGGGTAACCGTAGTAGCAACTGGTTGTTGGTAGCCATGTCCACTATTGGTGCGGCTATCTCGGGTGTGACTTTTGTGAGTGTGCCTGGTATGGTGGCTACATCAGGTTGGGCATATATGCAAATGGTATTGGGCTTTACTGTGGGTCAGATATTGATTGCGTATGTGTTAATACCGCTTTACTACAAGTTGAATCTAACTTCTATCTACCAATATCTGCAACAGCGTTTTGGTATGAGCACCTATAAGTCTGGTGCGTGGTTGTTCTTTGTGAGCAAGATGCTTGGCGCTAGTGTTCGCTTGTTTGTGGTCGGAGAGGTATTGCAATTACTGGTGTTTGGTCCATTGGGTATTCCTTTCTGGGTGAATGCTATTTTTACCGTATTGATCGTGTATCTCTGCACCTTCAAGGGTGGTGTTAAGTCCTTGATCTGGACAGACCTATTGAAGACCTGTTGCTTGATTTTGTCGGTAGCATTGTGTATCTACTTTATCTTGCGTGCGGGTGTGAACATCGAGGGTTGGACCACTAGCGCAATGACTCGCACTTTCTTCTTTGATAATCCTAAGGAGGGCACTTATTTCTGGAAGCAGTTCTTGGCAGGTATCTTCCTAGTGATCGCTACCACAGGCTTGGACCAAGATCTGATGCAACGCACTTTGTCTTGTAAAAATCCTCGCGAGAGCCAAAAGAATTTGATTGTAGGTGCTATGATGCAGATCGTAGTGATAGGATTGTTTTTGTTCTTGGGCTTCCTGTTGTATTCATATGCACAACAAATGGGTATCACGGAGGTCGCAAGTATGAAGGGCGATGATGTGTTCCCATTCTTAGCTGCAAAAATGACAGTCTTCCCAGTGGTCGTAGGTGTGTTGTTTGTGGTTGGCTTTATTGCTGCGGCTTATTCGGCTGCGGGTGGCGCTTTGACTGCTTTGACCACATCATTCACAATAGATATTCTCAACAAACAAGAGGGCACAGAGGCCTCTCTCACGCGTACGCGTACCTTAGTACATATAGGTATGGCGGTGTTGATGGCGGTGTGTATCTATGTGATTCATATGCTGAATAATGATTCGGTTATTCAGACTGTGTACAAGGTGGCTAGTTATACCTATGGTCCATTGTTGGGTATGTTCTGCTTTGGTATTTTCACCAAGAAACAGGTTAATGACAAATGGATACCATTGGTTGTGATCTTGGCACCAGTTATCACCTGGGTGTTGGATGTGAACTCTGCCGCTTGGTTTGGAGGCTATGTGTTCTCACACGAGCGTTTGATCTTTAACGCTTTGTTCACCTGCATTGGTATGATGTGTTTGATGAGAAGAGAGGCTAAAGGTTAGAGGCGAGAGGGAAAGGCAAGGAAACAATAATCGCGAGGTGAAAACCTCGCGATTATTATTTTGGTGTATAGTGTATGGTGTAGAGCGTAGGATTAGAACTTGTATTTGACTCCGAGAAGGAAGTGACACCCTTGTGATTGATATCCGTAGAAGATGTCATTTTTGCGGTTGAGGTAGTTGTTGAGTTGGAGATATACATGCAACCAATTATTAACCGAATACTGTCCTCCTACATTCAGTGAGATAGTAGGGCGAAGTTTTTCTGCGGATGCTCCATCTGGATATTTCATTACATAAGCCCAACGACTTCCCACAAATTGATTCTCGGAGTAAACGCTCCATTTGGAGTCGATATGTGCGTCTATACGTGCATATATATCCCAATTGGGACGATCAAAAATATGAGTACCTTTGATACGATTCTCCTGGAAATTAGGACTATCTGGATCCATCGATGGAATAGGTTCTTGCTGATAGAAATAATAGTTTCCGCCCACATTGAGTTCTAGAATGTCGCGATAGTGATAATGTATGTTGGTTCCTACTTTCCAGCGTTGGTAGTCACTTTGCCATAGATTATAAAACGCTAATCCCTCATGATCATAACGTTCTTCTGCATGCATATTGCATGCTCCTATCATATAGGCATACCCTCCGTATATGTCAATGAGTAGTGTTTTAGTAGGACGGATTTTAAATCCTACTTGGGCATCCACCGGCGTATAGGCACGAGGCACGTTCCATTTGAGTCCTACAGACTCGTTTAGATAACGGTTGTACCCGATATATTCTTCCCATGATCCCAGTCCGTATTGACCAGTGGCATTGGCATATAGGTGGAAAATATTGTTCATCATATTCCATTCAAACTGCACATTAGGAGATGGTGCAAAACTAATGTTCTCTGCATTACTCAAGAGTTGGCCTGTGCCGATATTTAGGTCGATATTGACTCCTGCATGCACGCGAATCTGCTTACCTTTGTACTCGTAGAAGGGCTCTACACGTATATTGTGGCGATCAGATGGTAAGGTGACACCCGTTTGAGACGTGGTGTAAAAATTATTTTGCACAAATGCTTTTATACCTGCACTATGTTGTTGGTTGGTCCACCATAGATCCAAATGTGACCGTACGCTATGTTCGAATGCGAGAGCGGAAATGGTGAAAGCATTATATCCCGTTTGAATACGATATTGTAATGCGGATTGGTTAGTTGATTGGAGTCCAAGTTTTGCGTTTATATTCCAGATTGTTCGCCAATCAAAAGTAGGTCGATAGGCATATGATTCATTGCCACCCTCAACGCCAAAATATAGGTCTGCTCCAGAGAAATGTCTGCTGACTTGCATACCCAATTTAGAGTTTGATAAGGCATCTTTTCCCCAATATGCGTCGTGATTAGCATAGAGGTCTAGCGACATCTTTTTCTTGTGGTTGATACGATATCCAAAGAGCAAATGACTATTGCGATGGCCTACAGCTCCTTCAATCACTCCATTTAAGGTAGGTTGAGGAGTAAATGATGCTTTAGCCGCTTGCAAAGGATGCAAGTTATATTCCACGGATAATGGAGTAGAGTAGGTAGAATAGATGACAGGATTGGGTTCTACCTCCTCTTTGAGTATCACAGGGCGTAGTTTGATTTTGGTGGCTTGTTCTATGTCTGGTTGATAGTCACGCTCTACGGTGACAACACGATTGAACGTGCTATCTTGAGCCTTCATGCTCATGCCCCAACATAGAGTAGCCAATAGGATAATAAGTATTTTACGCATAGGTTATTCGGTTAGAATAGTGTCGGTGTTTTGTTGTATCTCCAATTGTTGTATCGCCTCTAGTTTGTCTGCAATAATGGTTGGTATGTCATCATCTTGGCGATAGTTGTTTTGTAGCGCAAGTAAGTATTGCTTTGCTTGGAACAAGTCGTTTTTATTCACATTGATATCCGCTAACAAGATCAAACTCTTGGCCAACCAATATTGGTGAGAAGTCTGCATACCTGTGAAGGACATGATCTCTTGTTCTGCCATATCTATTGCTCCCAAGTGATAGTAACATTCTGCTGCTCTGTACTTGGACTCTGCACCCCATTGTGTGCGAACATTTTTAGCCAGCAGATTATAATCCACGACTGCCAAACCATATTCGCCACGCATGTGTTGTGCACTTGCTCGGCAATACAATGCCTCGTTACGAATCGCCTCATCCAAAGATTCCATCTCTAGGAGTTTTCCTGCATAATCTATAGTAGCTGTCGTGTCTTGTACATGGTGACTACATCTCAACATGCCCAATAATGCCGTCTGACGCATTTGGCTATTGCTAGCCACGCTATACATGCGTTGGAAGTAGTATTGTGCAGTACGATATTCTTGCTTATCATAACTCAACTCTGCCACACGCATACAAGCCTCCTCCATATATGGATTGCCTTGTATATCTGCCAAAGCACTATACTGCTCTAGGGCCTCCTCGTATTGTTTGAGTTGGTAGTAACTGTTGGCAGCATAATGCATGGCATTCACACAATAGCGTCCTCCTGGGCAGAAGCGGGTCAGGTAAGTTGTTAAACCTGCTGCTGCTTGCTGATAATTACCCATCATATACTGCAATTCACCCGTTACATATGTCAATGAGTCTTCGCTCGTAGATGATTGCATCTTCATCTTACTGAGTGTTTTGGTGTATGCAATATATTCCTCAATATTATTGGTTTCTACATAGATTTGCTCCATACCGTCCAAAGCGGAATAGGCCTCTTCTGTGGCAGGATATTTCTCTATGGTCTGCTTGAAGGCTTTTAGTGCTTCATCGTATGCTTTTAGTGTACGATGAGTCATACCTAATTCCAACGAACTCTTAGCACCCTTGTTGCTATGTGGGTAATTGGATAACAACTTGGTGTAAATGGTGATTGCTGCGGCGTATTCATTCAATTGTAATTGCGCGCGTGCCATTTCGTAGAGTGCATCATCCGCCATATCTGATCTAGGATAGTCCTCCACCAGTTTGCTTAGCGTCTTTACTTTCTGATCATATTGATGCATCAAACCCTCTGCATAAGCTTTTTGCAACAACGCATAATCTGCACCACTACCTCCTATTTCGGCCACTTGAGCGTATGCTTGAATCGCCTCTTTGAATTCGCGCGAATAGAAATGGCAATCACCTATACGGTTTAGCGCATCAGGATAAGTCTTATCCTTATGTTCTACCACATTTGCGTACGCAGTATAAAGCGGTTGGGCATTTGCATAGGATTTCTGATTGAAATACGTATATGCTTTTAGATATTGTGCCGCATTCCTGTTTTGTGATTGTGCAAAATCAGGTTGTGCTTCATACGCTTTTAATTGTGCCAATACTTGGTCGTATTGATGCATATGATAATATGCTTCAGCACTTAGGTAATATGCCTCTGTGAGGTATTTGTCCGTTTGTTTGCTATGACTGATGACTTGTTCGCACCATTTGAGTGTCTCACTCATCTTACCCTGTAAGTAGGAGTCCGCAGTCATTTGGTAGCGCAAGTACTGCATGGTTTGCTCAATCTTAGCATTGGGGTGTTGTACCTCTTCCAATGCAGCTAATGCGCCTTGGTAGTTCTTGCTGTTCAGATACATATCTGCCATCAAAGCATATACCTTATCAATGTATTTAGAAGTAGGATACTCCTTGATGAATGTTTGGAATGCGGTGATACTCTCTCCTAAAGCCGAGTTTTGGAGGTAGGTTACCTGTACATAGTTGTACATGGCCTCTTCGCGCAACGCATCGGTGATCCCAAAGGCTATTGCTGCGGAGTAGGATAGTTTGGCTTTTTCGATATCGTTTACTCGCAGATAGCTATGTCCCAAGTGTAGGCATGTGCTTTCGGCAATAGAGTCGGCAGGTGTCTGCTTGACTTGTTTGAGATAACCGATAGCCTCTTCCCACATTTTCTCTTGGTAACAAGATATACCCAATAAATAGAGATCATTGCGCAGAATCTCTTTTTTCTGTTGAGTTCGTAGCGAATGATATGCCTTCAAATGGCGTACTGCATCGTTATAAATACTATCCTGATAGTATATTTCACCCATCATACGATGTAGTTCGGCATTGTAGTCATTCTCGGGGTATTTCTTCAACAACTCTTCTGCTCGTTCATAAATCTTATCATATTGACCAAATGCGTAATATATTTGTACCACATAGTAAGGAGCAATCTTATCATATCCACCTACTTCTTCCAATGTCAAGAACTCCACCAACGCCTGTTGGTAGTTCTGTTGTTTGTAATGACAATATCCTGAGTAATAGGTAGCTTGCAAGAAGTATGGGTTCTGCCTGTTTTTTAGTTTTTGCATACAAGATAATGCTTTCTTGTATTCTTCTTGTTGCAAGTTGGCGTAACCCAAGTAAAAATAGTACATCGACTCCGAAGAGCGACTCAAATTCTTCACCTCTACCTTTTGAAAGGCTTTGTGTGCTTGTTTGTACTTTTCTTTTTCTACATACAGTACGCCCTGCATGAGATGTATTTCATCACTGTAGGGTGTATATGGATAGTCTTGCAAGTAATCTTGTAGATGTGTTTGGGATGATTTGGCACGTTCTTGAAACAGTTTTTGTGCTTCTCTAAAGTCTGTTTCATAATCCTGCGCATACCCATTGCATACGCCTATCCATACTAATAATATTACGACTAAATATCTCATTCCTCTCTAGGACTTAATTAACGTCTTTTTTTGTTTTTTTTCTTACGTTGTAAATCGCGTTTATGCTTTTTGTTAAGGGCTTGGAAGATGGATACTCCTACCACCAATCCAATAACTACGATAATAAACCATACGAGTCCAGTGCTTAGATTATCACCCTTTACACGTGACCACATAGCCAACATCGCTTCTGTCTTATCGCCACAATCGTGCATCAATGCACAACGCTCAATCACCGTTTGATCTGGATAGAACACATGGTTAGCATGTACTGCCTCTGCGCCTTCGCCAAAGAAATAGGTCAAGTCAGCAGTCTCTTCTATCTCTTCATCATTAGCCCAATCTAATATTTCAGGTGAAGCGATAACACTCACATAACCAATCTCTTCCATGTTCAAGATGGCGTTCTCAGGCATACACATATAGTTGATGAAGTAACTTGCTGCCTTGGTGTTCTTAGCATATACAGGGATACACCAACCGTCAAACCAAACATTGCTACCCTCTTGTGGCACAAAGTACTCCAGGTTAACACCCACCTCTGCTGCCTCGTCAATAGCCCATTGTGCATCTCCTGACCAACTGAGGTTGAGCCATGCTTTGCCCTTGGTCATCTCCTCTTTGCCAAAGTCTACTTCCCAACCTGCGATATTATTCTTCATACCTGTGAGGAACTCCTCCACGCGTGCAATGCGCTCATCTGTCACATTAGCCACAAGTTCGTCTTTCTCTACCTCACCACGAGCAATCTCATCGCGATAAGCATACAACACTACTACAGAGTAGATATCGCGGAAAGCATCCTTCATGAACACTTTACCTGCAAATTTATCGGCTTGCAAACCACCCAATGAGAGTATCTCCTCTTTGTTCACCAATGCGGTGTTGTACAGAATACCGGTTGTACCCCACATATATCCTACTGTATAGTCAGCCACACAAGTGTTGGTATCTGGAGCCATCTGTTGGAATTTTTCCACAGCAAAAGGTGATACGAGTTGGGTGTAGTCAGGGGTGTTACCAAAATCCTTATTGATCTTTTGCAACAATCCGTTGCGCAACATACGCTCAATGATATATTCTGATGGACAAATCACATCATAATCCTCTTGTCCTACTTCAATTTCGGTGAGCATTGACTCGTTGATGTCAAATGTTTGGTACAATACCTCCACTTGCTCTCCTGTTTGCTCGTAATACCATGCAGGGAAACCATTGAGGACATTCATGTCGATATAGTCTGCCCAGTTGTACACTTTGAGAGTGTGTGCGCGATCAGCCGCGAAGATGTTACTCATACATAGTAGCAATGTGGCTACTGCCAAAAGGAACTTTTTCATGTTGTTTTGTTGTGTTGTTTGTGGGTTCGTATGTTCATTATGATTAGCAAGACCAAGATGGTCAAGAATATTAGCGAGAACAATGGGCGCAACTCTGGAGTCAAACCGCCCTTGCGTGCATCCGCGTAAATGAAGGTAGATAGTGTTTCCAATCCGCTACTACCCTTGGTAAAGTAGGTGACACCAAAGTCGTCTATACTCAATGTCAAACTCAAAATAAATCCACTAATCATTCCTGGCCAAAGTTCAGGCATCATCACCTTGCGCAGAGCTTGGAAAGGGGTAGCACCGAGATCCAATGCTGCCTCGTAGATGTTTGGATTCATCTTTGTAAGACGTGGCATCACACTTAGTACCACATATGGAGTACAGAACACGACATGCGCTGCAATCACAGTACCCAATCCGCGACTAATACCCAAGAATACAAATAGCAAGAACAAACTGATACCTGTCAATATATCTGGGTTAATCATTGGCACACTATTCATAAAGGTCAGGATTTTTCTATCGCGTGAGCGCATATGGTAAATACCAATCGCTGCCAAAGTGCCTAATACAGTGGATATTAGCGCCGACGAGATAGCAATCACTACCGTGAAGAATATCGCACGATAGAGATTAGGATCTACTTTCACTTGTGCTACGGCATCGTATCCCGTGAATAGGTTTTCATACAGTCCAAAGGTAAATCCTGTCCAGTTACCAAACACCTTGCTCTGTGTAAAAGAGAAGATGATAATCAGCAGGATAGGGGTGTACAGCACCACCAATAGCAACCACAAATACGCTTGTGCTGCAATGCGCTCCACCAAACTGCGATGCTCTAATTTTAATTTCTTATACTTTTTCATCACTAAACTCTAAACACTAAACTCTAAACCATCAACGATTAATATCCTCATTATCCCCACCGAAGAAACTGGTCAATCCTATGATTATCAGCATAATCAGCGACAAGGCTGCACCATAGTTCCACATGGCGATACCACCTTCTCCAAAACAACGTTGGATGAGCGATCCGAAAAGTGTCACCTTGTTGTGAGTCAGCAGCTCCGCAATAGCGAATGTCGAAACGGTAGGCATAAATACCATCACGATACCGGAGTAAATACCTGGAGTCGAGAGGGGTAGAGTAACCTTCAAAAATACCTGATGGCGTTTCGCACCCAAATCGTGGGCTGCCTCTATCAAACTGGTATCCATTTTCTGCAGGGTATTGTAGATAGGATAAATCATGAAAGGCAAAAAGTCGTACACCATACCAAATAGCAACGCTCCTTCGCCCAATGGCCAACCGAACATACGGAACAACTCCACCGTTGCGATGGTACGCAAGAGGAAGTTAATCCACATTGGCAGGATAAACAGCATAGCCATCACTTGAGGCGTCTTGAAATCTGCCATAGCCATAATATATGCCGCAGGATAACCTAATAATAGGCATATGATAGTTGTAATCAACGCGATAGCCAACGAATAGATGAATGTGTTTATGGCTTCGCTCTTTGTGAAGAAACTCACAAAGTTCTGCAATGTGAACCCACCATCAGCGTCTGTAAAAGCGTACACGCCAATCAGCACCAATGGCAACATCACCAGGCATAGCATAAACAGCGCATAGGGCCATGCCCATGTGCTACGCGACTGAAATACCATTTTCAACTTATTCATAATCTCTAAACTCTAAACA
>JAZQSZ010000117.1:0-18991 GCA_045630365.1 Paludibacteraceae bacterium
GGTCTTAGCACATTCTGCTCCCGAGAAAGCAATATCGGCACTAATACCATAAGAGCAATAGCCATTCTCGTCGGGTTCGCTGACATTGAGAAAAGCCACATCCACAGGCACTTGTCCGCTACGGAAAAGGAAAGGCACCTCGCCTAAGAAACATGGGATAGTATCCGCTACACCCTCCTTCATGGCACGGCGCAGGTTGTTAGGCACGAAAATATTGATGGCACGGAAAGAATCCATCAATTCGCGTTTAGCGTAAGGTGCCTCTTCTGGATGCACGCCAAAACCAGAGATAACCTTGACGTCGCGCAGTTCGCTAGCACGCTCCGTGAGGGCACGGAGAAGAACCATAGGAATAGATGTAGAACCTTGTACAACAATTGTGTCGCCTGATTTAACGAGACCTACGGCCTCTATGGGAGATACGAATTTCATATGCGTGATAAGTATTTTGCGCAAAGGTAGTTATTTTTTTTCAAATACGCAAGCAATGTGGCATTTTCTTTATTCTTTGAGACTTATCTGGTGCATTTTCATCAGTTTGTCGTAACGAAAATACACATAAATAGACACAAACAGACTGCCCACTAAATCTAGAATGAGGTCCATCATGGTATCGCGTAGCGCATCATGTCCGCTCAAAGGGACATCATCCGAGAGCGGTAAAGACGATGTCGTCGTGGCCATAAACTGCTGTGTATTGGTGCCAAAAAACGAATCATAAGCATACTCGCAAATCTCCCACACCACCCCACAACTCACCGCAAAAAGCAAGACATAGAACGCCACAAAAATTCTACTACTAAACACCTCCTTGTAACTATCCTCAAAGATAATACTGATGATCCATAAGCCCACAAACGCCAATACACAACCCGAAAAGAGATGCAGAGCAGAATCCCACCAACGGTATTTGCCATAGAAATTCAGTCCATCACCCATAATCATTGCCACAAACCCAAAAGCTGCGCATAAGACGGTGATTAGCAACGGAATCTGTATCATAAACCGCTTGCGAAGTACAATAGGGAAAGTGAGAATCAGCAGAATCACCACATACTGTACCCCGCAGAAAAATAGCACATGCGCCGTCGTTTCGGGTTGAAAAGAGAGATAGACTATATTCCCGACTCCTAGTCCGATCGTCAGCACAAACAATAGATGATAAATACGCGTGAGATGTTCGTTCAATGTAGAATGAGGTTTAGGCGATTTCATAAGTAATTAGTGAGGGTGTCTATTATTGGATAATGAAGTTTATCACATCATCGGAACAATGTGGATTGGCATTCGCACGTTGGCTATCCAACATCTGTTTGCGATATTGCGCATCTTCGCAAAGGCGCATAGCCACAGCAACTTGCTGATGAATATCAGTCGTGAAATACGACATACCGTGCTGATGAAAGAAATGCGCATTGTGATTTTCTAGCCCAGGTATTGGGTGCGTGTGAATGAGTGGGATATTTTTCACTATCGCTTCTGTGGATGTAATGCCGCCAGGCTTAGTAAAAATAACATCTGACGCGTCCATCAGCACAGACACTTGGTTGGTAAAACCGAGCAAACAGACTTGCTGTTGCTCTGCAAACTGCTCTTGCAAGGAGCGCACCAGCCCCTCATTACGGCCACACACGCATATGATGGAGTCTTCTGGGCGGATGTCTTTGATTAGTTGCTTGATCAGATGCTCCACATTGCCAAAGCCCATGGATCCAGACATCACTAAGTACCAATCTCCATCTAAGCGCAAGTTGGAGTTGAAAATAGAGTCTATAATTTGGGCACGGGCTTGGGGTTGGGGCAATCGTGTGCTGAACTTCTTTTCGTCCACAGGGATACCGATTGGCACAATCTTTTCGCGGGGCAGTCCTTTCTCTACAAACTCCTCAATGAGATGCTCATGGGGAATGATATAGTAGTCCAAATCCGTTTCTTGCAGGAAGGGGATACAGGTGTAATCCGTCATGATGAAATAACTAGGGACATCCAAGAGCATATTGCGTTTAAGAGCGGTTATGGCCTCGGCTGGAAAGAGATGTACGCAGACCACTACATCGATGTGATGATTCTTTATGTAGTCGTATAACTTCTTGGCGTACAACCGATTGGCGCCATAAACAAGCGACTGCCAAGCATCAATATTATCGCTCACAAACCCACCGAACTTATAGACAAACTCAAAGAGTGATCCGCGGGTTGAAAAGAGGTAGGCATCGCCTATTCGCTGGGATAATCCCTCGCTAACGAGGGCAAGTGTGTCTTGGATCTCGCAGGTGATACCTCGCCGCTGCATGGCGATTTGGAGGGCCTTGGCACACGAGTTATGCCCCTCGCCCGTGTTGCAAGAAAGAATCAAAATTTTCATAGTTGAGGTTAGGTTTGGTTCGCTAGGATATTGACAAATTCCGTGCCAGTTTTTTATACCCTTAGTATAGTTTTGGAATAGGGATATTCTTTGTTCATTACGGGTTCATAACGGGTTTATACAATACCTTTGTAATACCCTTGCAATACCGTTACCACTCCGATACCACTACGGAGGGATAACGGAGGGATAACGAAGGAATAACGAAGGAATAACGGAGGGATAACGAAGGAATAACGGAGGGATAACAGGGATATAAGTCACGGACTTCCCACGGACATATTTAGTACCACTTACAAAAAGTCCGTAGAAATCCCTGTTAAAATTCTTTCTCCTTGAAAATCAGTAGGTATATTCTTTGAATATAGCGTGCAGTTTCTACGGTTTCTGCGGTTATTGCGGTTTTCAAATCCTTGATAACCGCTAAAACCGCAATAACCGCACTTGCTTTTCATCACTTCCTGCCACATGTCGTTTTCTTAACTATAGGTTAACTATCCATTAACAAACTATCCTTACGCAAAGGTAGCGCAAGAGTAGCGGAATCGTTTACTAAAAAACAAGCAGGAAGTGACATTATCAATCGCTTCCCGCTTGTAGTATTTTTTGAACAAAAAGTTTTCGCGTACCGAAAGTTGTGCCGAAGAAAGTATAGGAGGTAGTGCGAAGAGATACAAATGAAAACATTTTATCTCCAGAAGTCTTCTTTTTCCCAATCTTTAGGGAAGCCCATAGCTGCTATATCCACTTGTGGAAATTCTGCAATCAGTTTTTGCAAACGAGTAGCAAAAGTAGTTGCAGGGTTTACTGTTTTCAAAAGATATTGCATGATTGCCAATATGTAATACAAGCGATTGTTTGCAACGGGTGTATCAATAAAAGCGTTAAGCGTTTTGCGAGGGAATAGCGGCTGTATGCGGAGCATACGATTCCATAGACGACTATGGTGCGCACAGATATTACGAACATAGACAATGCTATGCAGCCACGATTCGAACACACTATCACTGACCCCATAAAAATTAGCAATCTTTCGTTTGGATGTACCAGGCTTTAGTAATTTATACAGCATAGATAATGTACCAAACGAGGTGACTTCCATAGTCATCCATGCAGGTGGGAAAGGATTGTTGTAATTGGCCTTGAAGCGAAGTATTTGGTCATCATCGCTACGCTCAAGCTCCGCTTTGAGATTGGCTAAAGTATTGGCATGACGATTAGAATCGTGGAAGTGACTATTTTCGGCAAACCAATAGATATCTGTATCTTGCGCTAAGATATATGCCATTTGCGTACGGATAGACACTTCTATTTTTTCTAATTCAGAAGCAATGAGTTTACGCAGACGGCTGTCAAACTTATAGAGGTTGTAGGCTTGTTCAAAAGTCACACCTGATTTGAATATGTGGTTTACCTTATCGCTCATGAGAGGCATAAGGTAACTTTTAAGTCTAAAATAACTGATGTGTTGCAATGTATGGAGTGCCTTTTGTTTGTTTTGAAAGCTCAATCCATTTGCCTCCAACAATTGTACTTGTTGGTTGAAATCTAGAGGTTTATCGGTGTAATTCTTCATAATAATAAAAAAAGACTTACCCTAAGCGCGCTGATCTACGGGAAGCGGGGTAAGTTTGTTGGCGCAAAGGTACTGCTTTTTTTTGAATTGAACAAATAATTTCTAAGAAAATAGTGATTTTTATTGAAAAACGGAGTATTTTCTTACATTTTTAAATAAATACTCCACATTTGTTGGGTGCTGAATTTGTGTCGAAAAATCGCTTGCTTATTGTATACGTTTAGTATACCTTTGGTATAGGATGAGTAATCTGGTTTGTTAGGCAACCACTCTATGATATCTATGAGCTTTCTGTTCTCTTTAGTTAAATTATGAAAAAGAGGGTGTAAAAATTTACACCCTCTTTACTAATTAACGGCTTGAATAGTGAGAACTATGCGAGCTGTGGGAACTGTGAGAGCTATGCGAGCTATGAGAACTATGTGAGCTGTGACCCGCCAATAAGTGGAAATCAGCATCAGCCTGCTCTAGTACCAATAGTTGGTTGTTCTGTTGTTCAATCTTGCTGTCGTTACCTATTACCTTTGCAACGACTTTATTGCCAACAGAAGAACAGAAACTCGCACCTGCGATTAAAGCTGAAACAGCAAAAAACAGAAGTTTCTTCATTCGTACCTCTCTCTTAAAAAGTTAAACATTAGGGTTAATTATAGTACATCAATCACATGATGTACATTCTTCTACTTTCTGAATATATTTACTATGCATTTCTTTATTCGATTCAAAGAAACCAGCACATTGACCACGCAAGGAACATCCATCGCATTCTGGAAGATAAATATCTTTCCAATCGGATATTGATTGTTGAGCATAACAACGAATATCTTCAGGGAGAATACAGAGTTGGGTATTATAGATGTATGGTTTCATTCCTCTATCAGCTAGTAACAACACCGCCTCTCTCAATTGCTCGTTGTAGTCATATGGGTCAATCCATAATTCATCTATATTTTCTTTTGCTAAACCAATAGTTTCCATTTGCATGAACGCGACTTGAGAAACAAAAGGGAAGTTGTGATAGATAAAATCTGCAAATTGTGGTAATCGTTTATAAGTTTGTTTATGAATCACTATGCGTAAACCTATCCGCTGATGAAATAGTGCGAGATTATACAAGCCTTGTATAGTCTTATAAAATGTTTTTGCTCCAACTATACGGTTATGTTCTTCTGCAATATCAGAGAATAAAGGAATATCTATTTGCAAATCACGATGATTACATTTAGCCAATTTCATCGCATAATCTTTATCCGCAAACTTCACTCCATTTGACAAAATACTGATAGCTGTTTTAGGTAACTGCTTTTGTATTTGCTTGATTAATACAAATAAGTTGTCACCTATTAGTGTTGGTTCACCACCCGTAATTCCTATTTCATGAGTATTTTTATCAAAAAGCGATATTAAATGTAGGTTAAAAGGCGTTTTATCTTTCTCTTGAAGTACTGGCGGCTGCGGACACATTATACAACGATGGTTACAACGTTCTGTAGCCATGATTGCATTGTGTCTTGAGGTAATCTCATATACAAATACAATTTCACCTTGTGTATTTATAACAACCACATCACCTTCTTTGAAAGTTGATGTATTCTCTACAACACATATTGGCATTCCACTTTCTTTAACATTATTTGTCGTTGTAACCGTTGCTACAAATCCTTTCTTTGCGCTAGTAAGATGTTCTCCTACTAAAATGTGACTAGAGCGGTTAAATAATAAATGCTTGTTGAAGGTAATTCTACCAACAATATCTTCTGTCACATTATATGCTTTACTTATTATTTGTTTCATGGCACATTATCTTATCCAAGACCAAAATATTCGGTTAATTTCAGAATCATTTTTTTTAAGTAATTCAAACAAATAGTGGAAGATTGCTTTATTCTTCTTACACATCTCATTTGTAGGACGATGACCAATAAGGTCGCCTTGTTCTGACATATTGCGCACAGGGTCTGCTCCACAATATGGTTGGAATACACAGTCTGAACACCCAGGTAAACATTCTGTACATGCATCATGAAGAATACTGTGCATCTTTTCTCCATTGAACATTTCCTGATGCGTATTCTCATTAACATTACCCAAACGGAAAACATAATTCTTAAAACGTGCCATCATTCGTCCTTCGTCTGCGACATATACACTACCATCGTAGTCATAAATAGCACCAGCAATACCAACACCTGCGGGAGATTGTAAATCTACAAAGCCCGTAGCAAATGGAGTAAGCATACGTTTTAACAACAGTGCAGCATAGCCTTCTTTGAAGAAGTTACCTTGTTTATTAAGTTCTATAATATAATCTAATCCTTCCTTATAATTCTCTATAAAATCTTCAATAGGATATGCTATTTTGTCTTTATGCTCTTTGGCAAAGCCATAAGGATTAAGGGCGCGCAGAAAGATATTGTTAAAACCCAAACGTACATACTCGTCAATAATGCCTTTAAAATTGCCTAAACTATGTCTAGAGGTAGTCATCAAAGCGGATGCACATTCCTTATCTTGCCAAACTGAACGTATCATCCCTAAATTGCGTTCAAATATTTCATGATGATCAAGTGTCTTATCTTGAAGCGGACGGTTTACATCATGTATTTCTTTCGGTCCATCAAGGGATGTAGAAATATAGCATTTGTGCTGCTTGAGATACTTAACCATATCCTCAGTCAGAAGTGTAAGATTAGTACATATTACAAATCCCAAGTCGCGCTTTTTGAATAAGTTCACCCATTCTGCTTCTTCAATGATGTATTTTACCATCTCAAAGTCAGTTGAAGGGTCACCACCTTGGAACTCAATCTTAATACAAGGCGATGGAGATTCAAAGATACATTTAACAATGTTCTTTGCTGTTTCTTTCGTCATGTCGGCAGAGTGGTCTGTACTTTCATGACGTTTAACCTGACAATAGATGCAACTAGAGTTACAACGCAAAGTAGGCACAACCATATGTAGAGTAGTAAAGTCTCTTAGAATACTCTTTTTGGTACGAAACTTTGTAGCAAGCATATTAACAACATCCTCAACCTTATCAGTTGTGACAATTTGTTTGGATGCTAGATCTTTGAATACATCGCTCTGAGGATCTAACTCGTAATTTACGAATTTGTCAAAATCTTCATTGCCCAAAAAGATGTACTCACCAACATCATTGGTCAGCAGATACTCCTCGGCGTTAAAACGCTCATAGCGAAATGGGAGAATGGTATAATTCATATTATAGTTAGGTGTTTAGTTATTTTTATAATGGGTCTTCATATGGGTCTTGTTCATAGTATCGATCATCATCGTTGCTACAACTTTGAAACATATCCACTATTCCAAAAAGCATCCATAAGACAAAAACAAGCATCATTATGCAGCTTTTAGCTGTATCTTTGGTATCATCTGATAGTATATATTTCCAAATAATCCAACCAACTGCAACAATTACAGTTAGAATTATAAAGATTTTCATAACTTACTTATTAACAGGCTTAAAGGCTTCTTCAACAATCAAATCACGTATGTGACCAAATCGCTGTTCGGTATTATAACGAACTTGCTGGTCAATAAGGTCGTTACAGAATTGTTTTACCACTTCTTCTGTTACTATTTGGTTGTCCTTGCTTTCAAAGATAACTGCAATAAGATTTTCAGTAGTTTGTTGGTGGATGTAGTACCTATTTGTATACTTGTAAATAGCAGATACTACTGCCTCTTTGGCATAGAGAGACATGTCGACATTAACTTGAAATGTGGAGTTCTCAAGATTTGTCACGGGAAACTTGATATTACTCATTGTGTACTTTGTTTAGTATAGCATAGGAACTCCCTACTATGCAGTTTAAGGTTTAATCATTTAGGCATATAAAAAAAGCGTGGAGTCCGACTGCTGTCGTTCCATGCTCTGAGGCTGTCGCATTGCCTTACTGATAAAACGACAACGCGAAGCCCACGCCGAATATAAAATATACTCTCGTGCTATATTAGTAGTTAAGGTACGCGTGTGCGCATAGGTATATACGCAAAAGACGTACCATAATTGGCACAAGAGGGATAACTTTATATCCCGTAGGACATCTACCGTTGCTGTGTTCTTATCAGTTTGAAACTTGCGACATTTCAGAGCATCAGAACAGAGCGTAATAAACGCCTTTTTAATATGTCTGCTACCCTCCGCCGTAGATAGTTAATAGTTAACAATTAATAGTTAATATTTCTATACAGACATCCCCGGCGCAGGTTCACGGTGCAAAATTACAACTTTTTTTTGAATATACCAAATTATAAATACAAAAAAATGCCACTTATTTCCGAAAACATAAATGGCGGAGAGATGATAGGTTGAAAAGAGCATATCTTTTGGATACGCTCTTTTGGGGGTTATAGGACGCGCCAAAGGCGCTATGGGGTATAGGCAAGAAAACTACTTGTCGCAGAAGTCGCGGTTGAAGAGTGCTAAGCGGCGGTCGAGTTCTTCGAGTTGGTCGTCCTTAATACAACTGACACAAGCACGCATACCTTCGCGTTTGGCACCCGTGCTGGCCAAAGAGATAGCGGAAATACCATAATAGATAATCTTATTGACCATCTTCTCGCCCGTCCAATCCTTATAACCAAACGTAAAGAAGAAACCGTCACCCACTTCCTCATCATCCGCATCCTTGTCATAAACGACATGGAAACCGTTGCGAAGCATAATCTCCTTGACTAACTTAGCTCTTCGCGCGTACTCGCGGGTAGTTGTCACAAAATCAATCTTACCTTGGCACGCCGCCTTGAACATAGCAGCCATAGCAAACTGCACACTATGCGTCACGCCCGAAGAAAGACTATACAAGACATTGTAAATGAAATTGCGCAAAAACTCACCATCATTCTGATAACGCTCAGCCAAAGAAGCAAACCTACGATGTGCCAAGTATGGGTTAATAGCAATCATAGCCGCACGTTGACCCGCATAAGAGAACATCTTGGAACATGAGATCATATGCAGACAGTTATTGGTATATTTGCCCACAGTAGGTTGGTACGGAGGCTCATAAGGCACACCACGTTCGCTATCGCGGAAATCCATATTGAGATACGCTAAGTCCTCGATAACCAATACATTATACAAAGATGCGAGACGACCGATAATCTCCAATTCGCGTTCGGTAAGGCACATCCACGATGGGTTATTAGGATTGGAGAACAACATCGCCGCAATACGACCAGACTTGAAGTGACGTTCCAATTCCTCTGCCAAGGCTTCGCCACGGAAATCAGCCACATCAAAAGCATCCACACGCACTCCAATAACCTTGCATTGTTGTTTCTGCACAGGGAAACAGGGGTCGAGGAAAAGGATAGTGTCGCGTTTGTCGTCAAGTTGGGAGACGAGCATATTGATGGCGAAAGCCGCCTGCATGCTACCTACGGTAGGGACAATGCACTCAGTAGGGATATCGAGGTTCATAAACGCACGAACGAACTCGCTACCCCAGTGTTTGACCTCGGTGATACCCGTGATGAGTGGATACTTGGCGCCATAGCCCGCCTTGAGGGCTTTGTGCTCGGCTGCTATACCGATCTGCTCTGCAGGTAAGCCCGGTTCGCCGAGCTCCATATGGATGAACTCCACGCCAGTGGCACGTTCAATGTCCTTGACTACGCCAACGAGTTGGCGGATAGAGGAAGCGCCAAGTTCCTTGGCGTTGCGCAGACCAAAATCGATACAGGTTTGATCCACAAGTTGTTTATTCAGAGGGAAAGACATATTAGACCGCTTCGCTGTTAGAAGTTAGACCGTTTTACTGTTAGACCGCTTCGCTGTTAGATTTTAGAGGCGTTGTAGCCGGCGGCGATGGCTGAGAGGTTGGTGGAGACTACCGCATCGCCTTTGCGGGCGAAAATACGACGGACACCGTCCACGAACTTATCATAATCCATGCCTAACATCGGAATAGCTGCGCCCAAAAGCACCATGTTCGCCGCTTGCGCTGGCGCACCAGCCTCCTTCGCCAAAGCCTCCACATCTACCAACACATGGTGATCCAAAGCCTTGATATGCGAGAGAACTTCCTCTAAATCAGGGTAGTTAGGGATATTGACAAATGGTTTGGAAGAAGTAACAATCCAACCATCTGGTTTGAGATAGGGCAAGTAACGGAGCGCCTCCATAGGTTCGAGCGAGATGATAATATCTGCCCCACCCTTAGGAATCAAATCCGAATAAATAGGATCGGAGGACAAACGGAGGTTGGATTGTACATCGCCTCCTCGTTGGCTCATGCCATGTACTTCGGCTTGCTTGAGATAAAGACCTTCGTTGAGGGCTGCATCGCCTATCACGGTGGCAATAGAGAGGATACCTTGGCCTCCTACGCCAGCTAGTATAATATCACGTTTCATTGATTCTTTGTCATTAAACATTAAACTATAAACTTTCAACTATTTCTTGGCTTTCAAATGGCGTTTGAGAGTTTGGATGCATTCGCGGCGAGCGATGATGACAGAGGTGCCATTATAGGCTATCTCCTCACGCAAAATCTGCTTGATCTCCTCCATATGTTTAGGCAAAGGCACTACCACACGCACGTGCGCTGGTTCTACGCCTAGACCCTCGCAAATAGCCTCCAGACGACCTGTACCCGCTGAATCTTGACCTCCAGTCATACCCGTAGTCAGGTTGTCTGAAATCAATACCACCACATTGGACTTACAGTTGACACAATCCAACAATCCAGTCATACCTGAGTGGGTGAAAGTAGAGTCGCCAATAACCGCAATAGCAGGATGTTGACCCGCATCTGCAGCACCCTTAGCCATGGTGATACTAGCACCCATCTCCACGCAAGCGTGGATAGCATTGAATGGTGCTAAAGCACCCAAAGTATAGCAACCAATATCGCCGAAAATGCGGGCATCCGCATGCTCAGCAGCCACCTCGTTGAGAGCCGCATACATATCCCTATGGCCACAACCTTGGCACAATGCTGGTGGACGTGGTGCAACGAGTTCATCTGGCTCGCGAGTAGGCAGTTTATCTAGACCCAAAGCCTCTCGTACACAGTCAGGAGAGAGTTCACCCATACGAGGCAAATCGCCCGTCAGACGACCTTTGACCACCACAGAGGAAGGAACCATACCACGAAGCAACTCTTCGACTACTGGTTGGCCCTCTTCCATGACAAGAACCTCCTCTGCTCCATCAGCAACCATCGGATTGATAAGTGCTTGTGGCAAAGGATATTGGGTGACTTTGAGGACAGTCTCCTCGAGGTTGGGTTTCGCCTCCATGAGGTAGTTGTATGCAATACCAGTAGTGAGGATGGCTTTCTTAGGGTTGGAGCCTCGAGTATAAGAATTGAAGTGAGACTCCTCGCTAGTGCTGATGAAATCCTCTTGTGCCTCAACGAGTTCGGCGTAGTTCTTACGTGCGAAGGCAGGAAGGAGAATGAAATGTTGTACATTCTCTGGAGCAGATGCAGCGTTTTGTTCGCGAGGAGTATCGATGAGTTCCACTACCGCACGAGAGTGCGCCATGCGGGTAGTGACACGCATGAGGATAGGTGTCTTGAGTGCCTCGGAGAGGTCAAAAGCATAGTGCATCATATCGTAGGCCTCTTGTTGGTTGCTAGGTTCGAGGCATGGAATCATAGCGAACTTAGCATAGAAACGTGAGTCTTGTTCGTTCTGAGAAGAGTGCATGGATGGATCGTCTGCCGCAAGGACCACGAGTCCACCATTAACGCCTGTGATAGCGGCATTCATAAAGGCATCGGCGCACACATTCATACCCACATGTTTCATACACACGAGGGCGCGTTTGCCCATATAGGACATACCGAGAGCCGCCTCCATGGCCGTCTTCTCGTTGGTTGCCCATTGGCAGAAGATTTTCGCCTCTGAACTTTCAACTTTCAACTTTCGACTCTCACTCAGTTGTATATATTCGGTAATCTCAGTAGATGGTGTGCCAGGATAAGCATACACGCCGCTTAGTCCAGCATCAATCGCGCCTTGCGCAATGGCTTCGTCGCCTAAAAGGAGTCGCTTCATTGTAGTGAATAATTAACAATTAGTAGTTAATATTTATATAAGGTTAAATTTTATGGTGCAAAGATATAAAAAAAATCGCACATATGCAAATGCACAGTGCGATTTATGTTGTAAAACATATGGGCGCGGAGCGGTTAAGGCTTCGCGGTGAAAGGGTGAAGCGGTGATGCGGTGAAAGGGTAAGGCTTCGCGGTGAACCGGTAAACCGATACTAACCGACATTCACCGATACTAACCGATATTAACCGATATTAACCGACATTCACCGATATTCACCGATATTAACCGACATTCACCGATACTAACCGATTACCTAATACCCAATTTCTTGCGGATAGCGGTTGGGATGGCATCTTTGTGGACGAGGACGTCGTTGGTCTTATATTGCATATACGCCTCAGAAACATACCAAATGCCTTTGTATTCGCTCTTTTGTGTGCCCCAAGAATTCTTGACCATATAGTAGCGTTTACCATTTTGGTCCTTAGCGGTACCGAAAATCTGCATACCGTGGTCGTCGGTATTCTCCCAACTATCGTATGCCGCTTGGCGCATCTCCTGAGTAATGGTTTTCTCTGGGAGAGGTTTCTTGGTCAACTCTTCACGTTTATCGGTCGCAGACAAGCCCAACCAACGAGCCATATCGCTACCTGTGAGGTCTGCCGCTTCCTCCTCGTTAGGCACGACGCCAAGTCCCTTGCGGGTAAAGCAGATCTCGCTCACATCCGCACCCCATGCCAAGGTATAACCTTTAGCTAGTGCGTTGTCGATGATAGCCATCATCTCTTCCATTGGTACGTTGTACATCTGATCCATGCGCCAATTGTCAGGTACCTCCAAAGCGAAAGTGGTATAATATGGGTGGTGGGTATAACTGGTGATGCTCACATAGTCGTCGGCATTGAGACCCAACATCTGAGCGAAACTCTTAGGAGTGTACTCCTTACCTTCGTAAGTGAAAGTCTCTGGGCAAGCACCTAGATAGGTGTCATAGACAGCAGAAAGGGCTTGTTTCCAAACCGGTGTGAGTTTCTTCAAACCGCTATTAGTAACGGCTTTGACCACGCCACCTGCCACAGCATCGAGTTCGGTGTGAACAGGAAGGGTATCAGCAGGGGTGCTACCATACTTAATACCTGGCATAACTGACTGAGGTACAAGACCATAGTTCTTCAAGCAGTAGATAACATCATAGGCAGATCCGCCTGGTGCGAATTGGGCTGTTCCGTACATTCTTACCACGTATTCGGCACGATCTAGCATAGTGTGGTGAACGACAAACATCTCGCTGAGGTCCCACTCGCCTTTACCCATACGGATAAGTTCGCTCTCGAGGAAGCCGATGGTGGAATAACTCCAGCATGTTCCACTGCGATTTTGGTTTTTGACTGGTGTGATAGCGATGCTATCCACGGTAGTGAACTGAAAACCCTCTATGCTATCCGTAGCAACTGGGGTGTCAGTTTGTGCCATACTACTGAGCGCAAATGCAGACAGGATGGCGGTGAAGAGAATCTTTTTCATATCTATTAAATTTTAGTTTAGTTAGTTAATCTGGGAATTCCATGAGGTAGGCCTTGATGAAGTCATCGATGTCACCATCCATGACCGCATTGACATTGCTGGTCTGATAGTTGGTACGATGGTCTTTGACACGACGGTCATCGAAGACATACGAACGGATCTGACTACCCCACTCGATCTTCTTCTTGCCAGCCTCTACCTTAGCTTGTGCCTGACGGCGTTTCTCTAACTCCAACTCATAGAGTTGACTACGCAAGTGACGCAAAGCGTTCTCACGGTTCTTAGGCTGGTCACGGGTCTCGGTATTCTCAATAACAATCTCATCAGGTTGGTTGGTCAACGGGTTGATGAACTTATAGTGCAAACGCACACCAGACTCCACCTTGTTGACGTTCTGACCACCCGCGCCCGATGAACGGAATGTGTCCCATGAAATAGCAGAAGGATCGACCTGAATATCAATTGTATCATCAATCAAAGGCACCACAAACACAGATGCAAAAGATGTCATACGCTTACCTTGCGCATTATATGGGCTCACGCGCACGAGGCGATGGACACCGTTCTCAGACTTGAGATAACCATAAGCCATATCACCCTCTATATTGAAAGTCACGGTCTTAATACCCGCCTCATCACCCTCCTGAAGGTTGGCGATGCTGACCTTATAGTCGTGCTTCTCGCAATAGCGTTGGTAGAGACGCATGAGTTGCTCTGCCCAGTCTTGTGCCTCGGTACCACCTGCACCCGCAACGATCTTGAGCACAGCAGGCATCTGGTCTTCCTCGTGGGAGAGCATGTTCTTCATCTCGAGGTCTTCCACCTCTTTGGAAGCATGCGCGTAGGCAGTATCTACCTCCTCCTCGGTCACGAGTTCCTCTTTGTAGTAATCAAAAGCCAATTGTAGTTCTTCGGTAGCAGCACGCACGCCCTCGTAGCCCTCAATCCATTTCTTGATGCCACGCACCTTGCGCATTTGTGCTTCTGCCGCCTTGGCATCCTCCCAGAATCCTGGGTCTTGTGTGCGGAGTTCTTCCTCCTCTAGTTGGATGCGTTTCTCATCAATAGCGAGGTATTGCTTGAGTTTGTCGGCACGTTGTTGTAGTTCTTTGAGTTGTTCGATAGTAATCATATATTCGTTGAATTATTTGCTAGTTGGGTTTTTTCGTAGTTTTTGACTTGGTTATTGTACATCTCGTAGAGTCTCTCACGCAGGAAATCCTCGTCTTTGTTGGAAAGGTTGATCTTGGCGATTTGTCCCTCTATATAGCGATCAAACTGCTCGCCACGTTCGTAAATCTCATAAGCAGCATGGATATGGCGGTCGATGAGATTGCAGACAAACTGTATCTGTTCGTTGCGAGATAATTGGAGTAATTCGGGATTTTGAGCCAATGCCTCATCGATCTCATGATTGATGGAAGGTGTAAGGCGGTAAACGATCTTACCTTTGTATCCCTGAATACCCACAGACATCGCTAAAAGGTCATCCTTGCGGGATTTTTTCCAACCTGGTTTATCTCGTTTGAGTTGCATCTCGCGTGCCTTGAGGTAGTCGCAAGGATCGTACTCATAGGATATGCAAACAGGGCATATATTGAGTTGTTTGATGTCCTCGAAGAAGTTGTCCGAATCGATGGTTAGCATTTTGAGCACACCTGGTTGGGTGACATCATTGCCATCCTTGGCACGTCCTTCGCGTTGTGCTAACCAGATAGATTTACGGCGTTGGCGCAGGTAGTGGATATACTCGGAGAGGAGTCTGGCATTATCCACCTGCTCACGAAAACCGCCATTGCGGATCACCACGAAGGCACGCATAAAGCGAACGAGGTGTTCAATCCACCATTTGCCAAAGAGGTTGTTGCCAATTCCTACGTATGGACGAATAAAATAACGTAGGCGCAACAAATATGTCAACCAAACCGCATCCATACAAATGTCACGGTGGTTGGTCATGAAGAAAGCGCCATTCTTGATATCCTTTTCGATGAGTTTGCGGTCGCCATGATACTGCAATTCAAGCGAACTGGCAGTTTTTTTCTTCATTCGAATCAGAATAGGACACAATATAAGAAAATCCACTAAGGGAAGTAACCATCCTACTCTGTAAGCTTGTATTGATTTGAACTTATTCATATTATTGTTTGTGAGTCATTATGTCTAATATTAGGTCATCGGTCACTTGCATGCCATCATGTCCGATGCGTGTGAGATTGCGTATAGTGCGATCGATATCATCCTCTACGATGCCCTCGGTAGAGTCAGCATAGGAGTGTTGCATAGCGAGGTAGGCGCTGAAGATAGCGGTAGAAACGCCGCTAGTCACCTTGAGTGCGCAACCGGGTTTGGCTCCATCGCAGATCATACCAGAGATATTGGCAATCATGTTCTTGATGGCGTAGGTAATCTCGAGGTAGTTACCCCCCATGAGGTAGGTGATACCTGCCGCAGAACCGGTAGCCGCAACCACGCAACCGCATAGGGCAGAGAGGCGGCCAAGGGATTGCTTGATGTAGATGACGGTGAGGTTGGAGAGTGCCAAAGCACGCAGGGTCTGTTCTCTAGAGCAGTTATTCTCCTTGGCATAGAGATAGACAGGTACGGAACACGAGATACCTTGGTTACCCGATCCAGAATTGCTCATAACAGGCACCATAGCGCCAGACATACGTGCGTCGCATGCTCCGCAAGTGTAACTGACAATCTTGGTGAAGATGGTGTCGCCAAAGAGCTGTTGGAGTTGGGGTGTTTGTCGGAGTGTATTGCTATGCAGGAGTCTGCCAAGTTTGTGGCCATACTCGTTGGCAAAAGAAGTCTCTGCCGCTTGTTTGTTCATCTCAGCACCCTCGAGCAGGAAATTCACCTCATCAATATCCACTTCTTGGGAGAAATCGTACACACGTTTGAGCGTCAGCACAGAAGCAGGCGCGGCGCTCTGAGATGAAGCAAGGGATGAGGCGGTAGGAGTTGCGTCATCCACAAAATGAGTATGCTCATCTTGTATGGTCGCTTGGGCGGTCTTGTCACCACATGCCACTTGAGCATGGATATAGAGCATGCTAGGTGCATCGTAGTTGATTTGTATATCCGCTGGTACGCGTTGCATATACTCCTTGGCGTATTCTACTGCCTGAGGGGTAGCATCGCGCAGGACCTCAAGCATATACTCCGAACGACCAACCGTAGCACCTAGGGCAATAGCAATAGGCAGACCGGTCATGCCGGTGTTAGGAATACCTACGGCAAGTGCATTCTTATAGACATTCTTAGAGAGTAGGACCTTGATAGTGTCTGGTTCTGCTCCAAGTTTTTCCTTGGCACGCGCCACACATAGTGCTACCGCTATGGGTTCGGTACAACCAATAGCAGGAATAACTTCTGAGTGGAGGAGTTGTAGCAATTCTTGATTAGTCATAACGCTTGAAGTGGAATTTGAGTCGTATAATGGTATATAGAATCAATAGTTTGTGTCGGAGGTTGAGAGCATATTGTTTCTTCTCACGCAGAGTCGCAAACAGCACCTCTTTGGCCACTAGATTGCGGATGGCTGTGGTAGAATGAGTGTTAGCAAGATAGTTGTACCCCATGTATGGCAACATCTTATACGTAGGTTTGCATGCCCAAAAATCTAAAGAGAAAACGACATCCTCGTATATCATACCCGATGGAAAATAGAGTTGGTGACGGGTAAACAGATCTCGGCGGTAGAGTCGCATACATGGCGAGGTGAATTGGTGGAAGTGCTTGGGCAGTTTTTGCAGGAGAACCTTACCCTGCTCTGTGACGCGTCTATAACCAATCTGTACGCAATCTAGTTGGCCGATCTCCTGGGTGAGATAGGTATAGAAATCGGAATCGATATAGTCATCTGCATCCACAAAAGAGATCCAATCACCTGTGGCGTGTTGGAGTCCAAGATTGCGGGCAGCCGATTGCCCTTGATTGGTCTGCGTATATACTTCGATACGGTTGTCCTGGGCCGCGTATTGCTGCGCAATAGATAGACTATCATCCGTCGAACCATCGTTGACCAATATGATCTGTAGAGCAGTATAAGGCTGATGGATGAGCGACTCGATGCATTTGGCCAGATATGGTCCAGCATTGAAGATAGGTACTATGACGCTTATTTGTTTCATTGGTTATTCGTTGTACTAGTTTAACTAATAGGGCTAGTATGACTAGTTATTGTAAGTTCTCAAAGATTTCTACAAACAGCTGGGCTTGGTGCTGGCGCGTAAAAAGTTCTTTGTGTTGAGCAATCTGACGGGTGAAGCCATTCTGCTTCCACTCTTGGTACTTATCCAAAACAAAAGTTTTGACTTGTGCTACATTTGTAGCCGCTAGTCCCGCTTGGGTTTCGGTGATGACTTGCGCTAGACATTCCTCATCGGAGCGCACACATAATACCGGTTTCTCCACACCCATATTCTCAAAGAACTTGGTTCCCATAATGCCGTGTGTTCCCTCTGGCGTAGAGGTCGTGGTCAGTGCTAGCAGAATAGAAGATTGGTGCATCACCTCTACGATTTGTGTACGAGGGATATAACCCTGTATATCCACCACATGGCTGATGTGATACTCCTGGGCGAGGGCGTGCAATTGGTCCTTGGCCGCCTCGTCCACATGGAAGAGCACTCGCAGGTCTTCTTGGGCGATCTGTCCTTCGACTAGTAGTTCGTAGAGAGCAGCAAAAAGCAAGCGAGGATCGCGCAGAGAAGTGGAATATAATTTGCCCAAATAGGCAATTTGGAACTGCTGGGTTTTGACATCCTTCGGTACGAAGACCTGCTCATCGTATCCGTTGTAAATGAGATGGGTATGAGGGTTGTATTGGGAGAGTAATTGTTTGTGCCATGGCGATACGCTCGTAACGGCGTGCGCATACTTGAGCACGCGATTGCGCATGCGGAGTTGCTTGTGCTCATAGAGTTTGCCTATGCAGTAGTCCAAACCTTTCCAAGGAGTTAATCTGCGGGTGAAATAGGATTCCTTGCCCCATTGTTCAGCTATATCACGTAGGTCCACAACAAGTGGAAGGTGGAAGTGCTGTGCTAAGCGTTGAGCCGCTAGCAAAGGAAAATAGTAGTAGGTAGAACAGAAAATCAAGTCAAAGGCAGCCATATCGAGATGCTCCAGAGCATAGCGGTAGAGGGCTTTGTCCTTGCCGTAACAGAGTTTGTCTGCCAATAAGTTATGGTAGGCAGGCATTTGGTATATCGTGCAAATATCGGTAGCGAAAGTTTGTTGCTCACATTCCTCCGTGAGTATAGTGCATTGCCAACCATGGTCCTGTAGGTATTGAGCCAGGGTCAGTATGCGTGGGCTATAAGCAGGTGGAGCGATAGCTTCGCACAATATTAGTATTCGTTTTGGCATAAAATATCTATGATGGTTTGGGCAGCATGACCTGTTCCATATTCAGTTATTTGAGTATTAGGAATCGCCAAATGGGCGAGAGCATGTAGTATCTTGTCGGTATCGGTTCC
>JAZQSZ010000118.1:0-4965 GCA_045630365.1 Paludibacteraceae bacterium
CTTTGTAAGTCACTGATAATCAATGATGGTATTTTTGAGTATAAATTGAGATTAATTATTTTAAGACAAAATCACAGCATATTATAAAAAATTAACCAAGATGTTTCATCTGTAGAGACGCTCTCATATATATTATAAGGATCGCGCGCATGCGCGTATGAGAGAGTTGGGCGTTCCTTCGGTTTTCCTTCGGAGTTCCTTCGGTAATGATTCGGTAAAAGTTCAGAGTGATAACGGAGTGGTATCGGAGTGGTAACGGGGAAGGTGAGGTATAAACCCGTTATGACCCCGTCATGAACCCGTAAAAGACAAGGTATAGGTAGGTACGAAAAGAGGATGTATCCGCCATGGATACATCCTCTTTGTTGGTATAAGTTTGGTTATCTACTTTTAGACACGCGTTGGCTATGTACCTTTATATATGGGCTAGTTATCTGCCTTTATACATATCCTCGTAGTACTTCTCGTATTCGCCTGAAGTGATATTGTCCATCCACTCTTGGTGCTCGAGATACCAACGAACGGTTTTCTCAATACCCTCTTCAAATTGGAGAGAAGGTTCCCAACCTAGCTCAGCTTGCAGTTTGCGTGAATCGATCGCATAACGCATATCGTGTCCTGCACGGTCGGTAACATAGGTGATAAGATTCATATCCTCCCCTTCCTCGCGACCCAAGAGACGATCTACGGTATTGATCACCACCTTGATGATATCGATATTCTTCCACTCGTTGAAGCCTCCGATATTATAGGTCTCAGCCACCGTACCTTGGTGATAAATCAAATCGATAGCGCGTGCATGATCCTCTACATAGAGCCAGTCGCGCACATTCTCGCCCTTACCATAGACTGGAAGAGGTTTGCGATGACGGATATTATTGATAAACAGCGGAATCAATTTCTCTGGGAACTGGTATGGACCATAGTTATTCGAACAGTTAGTCACGATAGTTGGCATACCATAAGTATCGTGGAAAGCACGAACAAAGTGATCGCTACTTGCCTTGGATGCTGAATATGGACTATGAGGATTGTACTTAGTGGTCTCTACAAAGAAATCCTCGCCATATGCCTCATGATGCTCGGAAGATGCTTGGGTAGAGAAAGGGGGTTCGATACCCTCAGGATGAGTCATCTCTAGCGCGCCATATACCTCATCGGTAGAAATGTGGTAGAAACGCTTACCCTCGTATTTCTCTGGGCGTGACTCCCAATAGAGTTTGGCAGCCTGCAAGAGCGAGAGCGTACCCATCACATTGGTGCGAGCAAAAGTAAAAGGATCTTTGATAGAGCGATCCACATGACTCTCCGCAGCAAGATGAATAATACCCGTAACACGCTCCTCTAACATAAGAGTATACATCGTTTCAAAATCACAGATATCTGCTTTGACAAAACGATAGTTAGGTTTATCCTCAATATCCTTGAGGTTAGCCAAGTTACCTGCATAGGTGAGTTTATCCACATTAATAATGCGATAGTCTGGATACTTGTTTACGAACAATCGTACTACGTGGCTACCTATAAATCCTGCGCCACCGGTGATGATAATAGATTTCATGTATGTAGTTTTTTAAAGTTTTAAAAGTTTTAAGCGCAGCAGGGCTGCTGTTTTAAATGTTTTAGAGGTTTTAATTGTTTTAGAGGACAAAGCGTATTTGCTTGAAGTGATAGCGTTTTTCCTCGCCTGTTTGGAGTCGCAACACCCATTCGCCTTGCGGAGTGATATCCACCCACTGAGCTTGGAACACCCCCTGATCATCCTGCGTGGATAAGTGTATATTCGTGGGCGCAAGACTCACTTCGCGCTCCATATAAGGATGCCATCCCGTGCTACGATAGAGATGACGAACATACTCCTCCTTGAGCTGCTCGGTAGAGGCAGTCTCCCATCGTTGAAGGCTATCGAGAAAAGCATTCAGCAACTCTTCCACATCGTACTCCTCGCCGGTTATCTGCTTCATTGACACAGGATTAGGCGCATTGCTTAACCACTGAGTTTGATTGACATTGATGCCTACTCCCGCTATAGTATAAGCGATTTGTCTGCCCGACAAAGTGTTTTCTATCAATATGCCAACGAGTTTCTTATCTTGGTAGTATATATCGTTGGGCCATTTGATGGTGATAGGCGAAAGGCGAGAGGCGAGAGGCGAAAGACTGAGAGCAATGGCTTCTCGTACCGCCACAGCCACCAGCATAGAGAGTCGCCATTGGTCTGCCGCATGCACATGAGCATAGCGCAAGAGGGTTGAGAAGAGCAGATTTTTACCCTTCTCGCTCTCCCAAGAGTTACCCGCTTGTCCGCGTCCGGCAGTCTGGAAATCGGTTCGAATAGTGAACAGATGAGGCAGACTATCGTCGTAGGTCTCGCGGAGTAGAGAGGAAGTACTATGCGTTTCGTCGATATACATCCAATAAATATTGTTCTATTACACTTTGTATCTTGCGCGACTTGCAGTTAGCACTATTGACCATCACAGCAAACACCCAGACTCTGCCATCTGGTAAGAAAATATAGCCTGCATAGTTCTTGGTGCCTCCGATAGTTCCACTCTTGGCACATACCTTGCCATGCAGTTCGGTGCCACGCAAAAAAGAACTGAGTGTGCCACTCTCACCACTACATGGGAGGGAAGCCACAAAGACGTCTTTATTTTTGGAGCCATACATATAGCGCAATAACTGCACATACATAGAAGCCGACATAGCGTCTTGTGGCGCCAAACCACAACCATCGAGAATCTTGCCACTACGGAAACTGACGCCACGATTCTTCCAGTACTCGCGCATAAAATCGCAGGAGTTGTGAATGGTACATGGGACCGAGTATTTAGCACCAAAAAGTCGGAAAAGCATCTCTGCATAGAGGTTATCCGACTCTTGATTGGTATGACGAATGATCTCAGAGAGAGGCTCACTTTGATTGACGAACAAAGTGGTGCGAGCAGGTTCATGGATGGCTTTTTCGCTCATGTAGTCCGCCTCTTTGCCTACAGTTACTCCGCTGGTATTCAGCACAGTAGTAAAATCTCGGGCTAGAATCAAAGATGGATTGGGTAGATCGCCCTTGACGCCAAAAGTCTGGCGATTGGAAGGCACGCTGCCCACCAAGTAACGACGATTGCTATAAGGAACGCCGTGCACAAAAGCTCCGTCATAGGAGATATGGGTACAACGGATATGATTCTCAAATTCGATTTCAGGCACCTGTGGAGTGGTATTGAGTACCTCGGCGATACTGCCCACAGGACCACTACGGAGGACGATATTCATGGTATTGTCCAAGTAAGAGAGGGCAAAGATGCCAGGCGCATAGTAGTTACCCGCATCTTCCCACAACCAAGCAGGATTGAGAGCATTGGCATCAAAATAACTTGCGTCGCCAATGACTGAGCCAGTTATTTTGCGGATGCCTGCTTGGCGTACCTCTTTAGCCCAACGATAGAGAAATCCTTGGTATCCCACATACCTAGAACCGAAAGTAGGATCGCCACGGCCCTCAATATAGAGATTGCCGTGAAGGACACCGTCTTGAATATAACCTGAATAAGTGATAGGCGTTTCTATGCGATAGTCCCCACCCCACATCTCGACGGCTGTGGCAGTAGTCAGGAGTTTCATGGTTGAAGCGGGAGGAATGACGGAGTTGGCTCTGTACGCCTCAATCGTATCCCCAGAATGGTAGTCGCATATGAGTACACCCATATTCGCATCCCTCGTGTTAGGATGCGTGGTGAGTATAGACAATACTAATAGCAGTTTAAACATGTTGCAAAGGTACAACAAAAAATGCACATACGCAAATTTTCGGACTGAAAGTTGCTTAGAGATAGCGTTTAATCTGTACCAAGTGGTGGGTTAGTTCGCCGTCGGGCAGGTGAATACCCTGTTCGTCAATGGTGTCGATATGCACGCAACCTGAGCAATGGATGATTTCCGTAGGGCTGAGTAGCATGCCGACATGTGAGATATTCGTCGCTTTCGGATCGCGGTCTGCGTGATCGAAGAATGCCAAGTCGCCAGGCTGCGCTTCTGCTAAGGAAGGGACGAGTTCGCCTTGTGTCATTTGCTCACGGGCATTGCGTAGAAGGTTGATACCCTGAGTCGCATACACGACTTGTGTAAAGCCCGAGCAGTCCATACCCATTGCGTTTTTGCCACCCCAGAGGTAAGGGGCGTTGAGTAATGTTTGCGCAATCGTTGCGAGATCGCTGCGCTGTAGATCACTCTGTTGTAGATCGGCTGCGCCTGTAGATCGCTGCGCTGTAGATACGCAAGTAGGGTCAATTAGGTATTGCTGGCCGAGGACTTCGAAAGTGCCGTGGGAGTAGTTGGGCAGACGGGTGCCAAGGGTGAGTAATAGGTCGGCACCGCCGTCCATAGGGGTGGCTGCAGCCATAGGCGCTGCGACGACGGCCTCTAGGCGATGAGGCGATGAGACGAAGAGGTTAGAGGCAGGAGAGAGCATCTTGAAATCTACCCAACCCTCTTGACCGTCCAATGTGCTGCGCACTTTGGTCCAACGAGGAAGACGGTCAAGCACCTCACACACTTCGCCAAAGAGCAATTGGGTCAACTGCTCGCTACCTTCGGATGGCTCTTGGCGCACAGGAGTGACAGTGCAATGATTGATGGCAAACATATATTCAATAATTAATTCAATTGAACATCAGCATCAATAACGAAGATGGCCAGACCGTCTTCAGATGCCAATACATTTTTAGGTTTGATGTCGCTCAATAGATAATGTCCATCAGAGAATACTCCATCACGTTCTTGCGCTTCAAATCCACGCGATTTCATATAAGCAAGTATCTCCGTCGTTGTTGCAAAACGTACATTATCTACAAATGGCTGAGTAAAAACTGGATATGCATTTGTTTCACTCATAACATGCAAACCCACAAACTGCAACGCAAGATGTGGGAATAGACTATTATAGAGTTCTATTCTATTAAAGAG
>JAZQSZ010000119.1:0-6730 GCA_045630365.1 Paludibacteraceae bacterium
CCTTTTTGTGTGACGTTTTGAGTGAGACACATTGCATCCACCCATGGCTTTCTTGCCTGTAATTTGACAAATCTTTGACATTGTATTTTTATATTTAGTTTATTTCTAAGTAGTTAGCCCAATTTATCCCCATTTTTTCGCAGTTCTCATATGTCCACTTCACTCTACTATACACGAAAAATCGTGCAAAGTTACTACTTTTTTTTCATATGACCAAATATTTTTGCATTTTTTTGTCAAAAAACATCAATTATCTATAAAATGACACGCGTACGAGTTTACTCATACGCGCGTACCTTATATATATGGTTAGGGGTTCAGGAGTTTAGGAGTTCAGGAGTAACTTCTGAACAGCGCAAAGCGCGTCTGAACATCTGAACATCTAAACAGCGCAAAGCGCGTCTGCCCATTTGCGTAGGCAAATACTCGTTCGAGGCTTTGCCGAGATAAGAACCTCTGAACCTCTGAACTTCTGAACATCTGAACAGCGCAAAGCGCGTCTGAACCTCTATTATTTTGCTATTTATATTGAGTAGATTGCAGTGCGCTTGGAGGGAGTTATGCGGGCATAATGACCGACAAGCAATCTGCAAGATGCCAATAGAAATACAAAATTACATCATGCCTCCCATACCACCGGCAGGCATTGCTGGCATTGGGTGTTCCTCTTTGATATCGGTGATCACGCACTCGGTAGTAAGGAACATACCTGCGATGCTGGCAGCGTTCTCTAGTGCTACACGGGTTACTTTAGCAGGGTCTACTACTCCAGCCTCTTTGAGGTTCTCGTATACATCTTTGCGAGCATTGTAACCGAAGTCAGCAGCGCCTTGGCGCACTTTATCCACTACCACAGCACCTTCCTTGCCTGCGTTGGCAACGATTTGGCGAAGTGGCTCCTCAACTGCGCGACGGATAATCTCGATACCTGTTTGCTCATCGTCGTTCTCGCCTTTGAGACCGTTGAGTGCTTCTTGTGCACGGATGTATGCTACGCCACCGCCTGCTACGATACCTTCTTCGATGGCAGCGCGAGTAGCGCTGAGGGCGTCATCCACGCGGTCTTTCTTCTCTTTCATCTCTACCTCAGAGGCAGCACCAACATTCAGTTGTGCCACACCGCCTGCGAGTTTAGCCAAACGCTCTTGGAGTTTCTCTTTGTCGTAAGTAGATTTAGTAGCCGCTATTTGTGCTTTGATTTGTCCCACGCGAGCAGCGATAGCCTCTTTGTTGCCTGCGCCGTTGACGATGGTGGTGTTATCTTTGTTCACTGTGATGCTCTCTGCTGTACCGAGCATATCGATGGTTGCACCTTCAAGTTTGATACCTTTCTCCTCGCTGATGACGGTACCACCAGTGAGGATAGCGATATCCTCGAGCATCTCTTTGCGGCGATCGCCAAAACCTGGAGCTTTGACTGCGCAGATCTTGAGTTGTGCACGCAGACGGTTGACTACCAATGTGGTGAGTGCTTCGCTATCCACATCTTCAGCGATCACGAGCAATGGGCGACCACTTTGTACGGCAGGTTCGAGCACAGGTAGGAGTTCCTTGAGGTTGCTGATTTTCTTGTCGTAGAGCAGGATGTATGGGCGATCCATCTCCACTTCCATGGTTTCGGTGTTGGTCACGAAGTATGGACTGATGTAACCACGGTCGAATTGCATACCTTGTACTACATCGATGGTGGTATCCATACCTTTGGCTTCGCCGATGGTGATCACACCATCTTTGCTCACCATACGCATTGCATCGGCAATGAGTTTACCGATGGTTGCATCGTTGTTAGCAGAGATAGTAGCCACTTGTTCGATCTTGTCGAAGTCGTTGCCTACTTCTTCGCTTTGCTCTTTGATGTTAGCCACGATAGCGCTCACGGCTTTGTCTATACCGCGTTTGAGGTCCATAGGGTTGGCGCCTGCGGTTACGTTTTTGAGACCTACACCTACGATGGCTTGTGTGAGCACGGTAGCGGTGGTTGTACCGTCACCTGCTTGATCGCCGGTTTTGGATGCTACTTCTTTTACGAGTTGAGCACCTAGGTTCTCTGCTGCGTCTTGGAGTTCGATTTCTTTGGCAACAGACACACCATCTTTGGTAATGTGTGGAGCGCCAAACTTCTTGTCGATGATTACGTTACGACCTTTAGGGCCGAGAGTTACTTTGACTGCGTTAGCCAATTGGTCAACGCCACGTTTGAGGGCATCACGCGCCTCGATATTATAACTGATATTTTTAGCCATTTTCTTTGTATTTTAGATCGTTTCACTTTTCTTTTAGAACCGTTTCACTGCTAGACCGCTCACTTCGTTCACTATTTGACCGTTTCACTGTTGGACCGTTCGCCTTGCTCACTGTTGGACCGATGAATCGCTATTTAATTTATTTTTGAACGAAACTGCCATTCGTTGTAAATTATCTAGAGATTCTTGTAACTTTTCACATTGAGTATTATCAATAAATCCTAATCGCTCGCTTAGAACCAATTGTGTATTCAACTCAAACATAGAACCGATACTTATACTAATAAAATGCGAAAAGTCTTTATTAGAACAACGTCCAGCCCCTTCTGCAATATTAGAAGGTATCGAAACAGCTGCTCTATTCATTTGAGATATCAATCCGTACTTTTCGTCAGTAGGAAAAGTTTTGGTAAGTTTGTATATCTCTTCAACAAGTTCCATGGCTTGTTGCCAAATTTGAAGATTTGTATACTTATGCATCCTAATAATATCTAATAATGTAATGGTCTAACAGCCGCAGGCGGTCTAACAATGCAATGGTCTAACAGCGTAGCGGTCTTATTTTAGCACCGCTAAAATATCACTCTGTCTCATGATGAGGTACTTCTCGCCTTCGAACTCGAGTTCGGTGCCGGCGTACTTGCCGTAGAGCACGGTGTCGCCTTCTGAAAGGAGCATTTTCTCATCTTTTGTTCCCTCGCCGGTAGCGACTACTTCGCCACGGAGTGGTTTCTCTTTTGCGCTATCAGGGATGATGATACCGCCGATAGTCTTCTCTTCTGCTGCCATTGGTTTTACCAACACACGGTCAGCTAATGGTTGAATCTTCATTATGATATATTTTTTGTTCGTTAATACTCACGTTATGTCGGCTTTGCCGAGGTTGTGTGCGCATTGCGCAGGTTGCGTCGCTTCGCGATGTTCTGCACCTTCGGTGGGTTGTTTCGACTTTGTCGAGGTAACTGCTGCGTAGCAGCCATCACCTCCCGCAGGGACATTACAGCTCGCTCTGCGAGCCATCAACTTACATACAAACATTATGCCAAAGGCATTCTATGACATTATATCTGCCATTTTGGCAGAAGAAGTTTATTTCTTGATGAATCGTACCACTTGAGTTCCTATTTGCAGGAGATAGGTGCCAACAGGTAGGTGGCTAACTGCAATCTGATTACCCCATTCGGTTTGGAGCAGACTACCTTGTAGATTATACACGCGAAGCATTTGTGATTCTGCACCTTGAATCATGAGTATGTCTTGTGTTGGATTGGGATATACAATAATAGTATGAACGACCGCATCGTTGACATCTGCATTCGTTCCGTTGGTGGCGAATTGGATCTTTTTTATATTCGCTATAGGTTCAGTGGCTAGGATATTGCCTGATTTGTCAAGCAGTTGTATCGTATTTTCCACGAAAACCCATTGGCCAATGATAGCAATATCCTGCAAAACTTCTGCACCGGAGCGTTGCTCTAAGACTAGGTTGGTTGCCATGGTTTGCAACGAGCAAAGAATGACACAAATAAGAATAAATGTATGTTTCATATTTTATTATCAAATTTGGTTGCAAATTTACAACAAAAAACGCACATACGCAAGAAAAGCGAGAAATTTTATAAGAAAATGGGTTATAGGCGAGAGGCGAGAGGTTATTGGTTTATAGTTTATAGGTAAGATCAGCAGCTTTGCTGCATTTCCTCGCAAAAATAAAAAAGACCATCTCGTCTTGCGACAGGATGGTCTCACTATTAACCTTTAAACCCAAATCGGTCATTAGACCGTAACTCATTCCAAATATGGACATCAACATTGACTTTTTGCATGTTCTCAATCCTTTTTGGTATCTTTTTCATCTCTTTTCAGTCGCGTAGCTCGCTACGCTCCTTCAAAGAAGACGAAAAATCTACTCAAAAATCACTTGATAACATTAGCAAAATCTAATGACCGATTTGGGTTTTTAATTTTATGTAAATTCGAACTCCGAGGATGAACAAGAGTATGAATAGTAAAGCAGTCGTCCATTTGTAGAACTTAGGGACATACTTTTCGGGGGGATGCTCAATGGTTTGCGTGATATATTGGGTATTGTGGATGGTGTCGTGCACCTCGCGGATGCGCCATCTATCGCGATACTCAGTGTGCGTGAGGTAGACTGTGTCGCCGCGAATAGACTCGCGAATATATATGCTATCGCGAAGGAGAAAAGTATCAACTTTTGCGTTCTTCTGGATGTTGCTGGTAGTATCGCTCTGTTGCATGATTGGCATCGATGATGTGCTGCTGCAACTCGGGAGGGCAAGGATGGTCATAGCCATACTGAGTACCAGGAGAATAGTCAATGACTTCAAGAAGGATTTCTTCATGATTGTTTTGGGTTTTAAGGATGAGATCGGTTAATTGTTTTTCTTTGTCAGCGGGCACGAGGATACACCCTGTAGAGTGTTGTGGTTTTGTGCCGCGATGGAAGCGTATCCCACTGCGCTGTGGTACGTCCGTAACCAATGGTAGGAGACGCTTAAAACGGGGCGAATGGGTTACTTTGATGGGATAAAAGAGTGCGAGGATTTGGTATCCTTTGCGCTCGAGAGTGTTACAGAACCAACGACCATCTATGACCAGTCGCCCCGTAATAGCGGAACCTTGCGGTTCGTTGCGATAAAGTTTGATGAGCATATTTTTTTTGTTACTTTGTTACTCTTTGTACCGGTATTTATAGTCAATACCTATCAGGGAACCGGAGAAGGTGAGTATTTCGCCAAAGGCGATGAGAACAGAGTGATGGATCTCAGCCAATGGTGGAACCACAAACCCCGCTACCAGCATCGTGCACCCGAAGGTGCACAATGCCATAGCAAGGATAAGCTGAAGGTGCTTCATAATTCTAAATTCAAAATTCTAAATTCAAAATTACCTTAGCCTTCCCAAGTCTGATACACCTCGTTGAAGACATAGCCCCACAAAGTGGTGTACTTGGTTTGTTTGCTGAAGCCGTACTGGTCGCGTTGGATGTACTCTGGGTTGATCAAACGTGCTTGTGCAGCTTGAGCCACTGCCTTGAACTTCTCGCGGTTAGCGATTTCAGCGGTACTTGGTTTGGTGCGGCGTTTGCCGTAAGCGGTGCTGTAGTTTACACCAGAGGCATTGCGATGTGCAAAGCCGATTTTGTGTTTTTTGGAGATCTTACCGTGGATCTTCTCAATTGGAAATGCGTATTCAATTTGTGCCATAGTTAAGGTAGTTAATAGTTAATAATTAATAGTTAATATTTCCCAGCGTTAATTAAGGCTTACACCAGTTTCTCGTACTCCTTGGCGAAGATGTAGCCGTTGAGGGTAGTGTACTTGCCTGGGTTCTTTTTGAACTGAGCTGCGTACTCGGCTTTTTGCTCCTCGGAGAGTGCCTTCATTGCGGCACGCACTTGAGCAAACTTCTCCTGACGAGCCAGTTCGGCTTCGGTGTACGGAGTAGTGCGAGGGTTGCAGCGTTTCATGGTGTACTGGGTTTTGCCCTTCTTGGCGAAGGAGATGTCAGAATGTCCGCAGATTTTGCCAGACATGGAACCAATAAGGTCCATAGGAATGATTTTTGCCATAGTTAAGGTAGTTAATAGTTAAGGTAGTTAATAGTTAAGGTAGTTAATAGTTAATAATTAATAGTTAATATTTCAAAGAGCTCTTTTAGAGTGCAACCGCAAGGACGGGGCTTGCGGTGGCACTATGATACAATTGCACCGCCTCTCATTTTCTGAAAGACGGTGCAAAGGTACTAATAAAATGAAGTTTTTGTTGGTCGTTAATGACCAATAATGAATAGGGAGTACTTTTTTAAACAAAAATACGCTTCGCTACAAAAATAATTAAAAATCGAGGGTCAATATTTTAAAGACAATTCATGACAATTATAACGACAATTATTGACAATTCGAGGATAAGTTTTGCTTGTCGCTCAAATGAATACAGCACGCTGTATTGGTGAGCGACAAACAAAAACTCTTTATCGTCTGTGTGCTTGTTGGTGGATGATCTTGCGGATGCGCTCCTCCGAAAGGTCGTATTTTGTACATAATGACGCGTACGCACACATACATGGTAGCCCGTTTCTAAGATGCGCATGGTAATCCGCATAGATCTGCCTATCCCTCCAGTCTAAGGAAGATGATCTTCTTTTCATCCTTGCATGGCTTTGGGTGTTTTACGATAGGTGTTTTTGGCCGTTTGGGTGATGAAGCCCGCATTGCGCCAGCGAGAGAGTACACAAGCAACTTGGGTGGATTGCCCACGACGAGAACGCAATGCGATTAGTTCGGTACGAGTGAAAGTGGCAGGCAACTCGCTAAGCAATGAAATCACATTGCCTCGTCTTTCGTTGGCTATGATGTGCGATTGTGCTACTTCCTCAAACTTATTGCCGAAGAGCTGCATCTGGTTCTGGAAGATATACTCCGCTACCCACGTGGTGAACTCCCCTACTCCCTTGTCGTATTT
>JAZQSZ010000120.1:0-3852 GCA_045630365.1 Paludibacteraceae bacterium
TGTACCAAGGCATCTCCGATACTAGCATCACCGTGAGGGTGATACTGCATGGTTTGACCTACCAGATTGGCTACTTTGTTGAGTTTGCCGTCATCCACTGCTTTCATCGCATGGAGAATACGACGTTGCACAGGCTTAAGACCGTCCTCGATAGCGGGGACGGAACGATCCAATATCACATACGAAGCATAGTCCAAGAACCAGTCTTGGTACATGCCCGTCAAATGTTGTTTAACAGAGTCGTTTTGTTCAGCCATATTTTGACGGCAATAAGATTGGTTAGCCTAAATAGGACAGATTCCTATATGGCTTATTGGTAGCGCTTGTTTAGGATAACGTGTGCAAATAGACCACCTACTTGGAGCGCCAATGCTGCTACAAGAAGTCCGTTAACTTGTACCCCGAAATAGTAAACAGCCAAGCATACAACGCCTAGCAATACTAAAATCGCACCTAGATTTTTAAGTAATGTATCCATGTTTTTATATCAATGATTTTTATTCGAAACTTAATTCGCTGCAAAGGTAGCACTTTTTTTTGAAATATGCAAGCAAAATCTTATTTTTTCACCCGCCACATACCTCCTGGCATAGATTTGACCACATCTTGTAGTTCCATCATCACCAATTCAGCAGATACAATATTGTATCCTATCTGCGTTTCCATCACCAGTTGGTTGATATGCAATCCCTCTTCTGCTCCGCGCAGCAAGTCATACAATTTCTGCTGCGGTTCACTCAAGTTGTATAGTAGTTCCACCATTTGGGTTTGTACTCCCTGTGGCGTTTGCTTCTCCCATTGCATGTTCTTGATCAAATCCTCCGCATGCTCTATCAGATGTGCTTTGTTGCGCTTGATGAGATCGTTGCATCCTGCACTACACTCATCCTCCACGCGCCCTGGCAAAGCAAAGACATCTCGTCCATAATCCACCGCCATGTCTGCCGTGATCAGCGACCCGCCTTTGCGTTTGGACTCAACGATGACCACCGCATCCGATAGTCCTGCTACTATTCGATTGCGTGCCACAAAATTAAATCGCTCTGGCTCCGTTCCGCAGGTATATTCCGTTGCGATACCGCCTTTGTCTAGGGACTGAACAGCCACTTGGCGATGTACTGCGGGATAGATCCTATCCAAACCATGCGCCGGAACGATAATCGTCGGGATACCTGCCTCTATCGCTGCTCTATGGGCTACCACGTCTATACCATATGCCAGTCCGCTCACAATCGTCAAATCGGGCACCTGAGCCGCTAAGTCTAGCACCAAGCGTCTGCACCAGTCTTTGCCGCGCTCAGAGGGCATACGTGTGCCCACGATGCTGAGCATATGTTTGTTGTCCAGATTGACATTTCCTTTGGTGTAAAGAATGATGGGAGCATCCACACAACTAGCCAAACGATAGGGGTAATTCGTGTCCTTGTAGAAATATGTACCGATCTCGTGTTTCTCGATGAAATCGAGTTCTTTGCGTGCATGTTCCATGGCTTGCTGATTGACCATCTCCCCATAACGGGCCACCACTTCTGTGGCACTCCCATGGCGATCCAATAAGGCACGCACTTGCCTTGGGCGAGTCCTATTGGCCCAAGTCAATGCAATCCTATTTAACCATTCTTCACGCATATCTTCTGTACAATCGATTGATTATCATTATGCTTGTAGCGCCTATGATCACTCCCGCGCAATCTGCTCCCCAGTCCATCCATTCGCCACTGCGAGGGGCAAACCATTGCTCTTGTATCAGCTCTATCGCTCCTCCGTACAGCATAGGCAGCACCATGGTTATGAGCCATAATCGCCAACCACTCATCTTCATCCGTATACTATCCCAACACACCATGCCTCCTAGTATGGCGTACATCAGAGCATGTACCCATTTATCTGCTCCTACGAAGGTGGGCAAACTGATTCCAGGATCACGCACCAGACTCACATAGAGAATCCCTATGCAAACCACAATACTCTTCCAATATCCCCGAATCAATCGCATAAATAACGCTTATAGTTTTCCTCCAAAGCACAAATCACCTGCATCTCCCAATCCTGGAACAATGTATTTATGAGGATTGAGTACAGGGTCAATCACGGCGCACCATAGTGTGCAATCCTCTGGCATGGTCGTTTGCAAGTGTTCAATAGCCTGAGGGGTGGCAAAAGCGCATACTAAGTGTGTGGAAGATGGTTGTCCGTGAGTCAGGAGAGCTTTGTATGCGATTTCCATCGACATACCCGTTGCCAACATAGGGTCCACCAATATCAGCGTCTTGTTTTCCAGAGATGGGGCTGCTAGGTATTCAGATACTATCTCTAGTTGTACATTGCCATTTTCGTCTGCTTCCTCCTTGCGGTAGGCGCTTACAAAGGCATTTTCAGCATGGTCAAACATGTTCAAGAATCCTTGATGCAATGGCAATCCAGCACGCAAGATGGTACCTAGTACTACTTTGTCCTGAGGAACTTCTACTTCAGCTATCGCTAATGGTGTCTGTACTTGCTCTACGGCATAAGTCAGTTGTTTGCTAATCTCGATGGCCATAATCTCGCCTATGCGTTCAATATTGCGACGGAAGCGCATGCTATCTTTCTGTATCTCCACAGAACGCATTTCTTTGAGATACTGATTGAGCAAAGAAGGTTGCTCGGACAAATTGATAACTTTCATAAGATATTAGTTTGTTAAAATCATGCAAAAGTACTATTTTTTTTTGACACTCGCAAATATTCATTCTATTTTACTTGCAGATATACATTTTTTGTTGTACTTCGGACATCTTCCTATGGGTGTTGATGGTGCTATGAGATAGATAAGCCTATCTATTTTTCCATTTTTTGTCGTACCTTCGGACATCTGCCTTGGCTTTGATTCATCCGCTCAAAATGCCATCACAATCAAAGCCAATTCCCCCGTAGCTACATTCGCACTATGCAGCCCATACTCTCGCTACGCTCCTACTTTTTGTAGAAAAATACGGTTGACACCTTGTCATATCCCCACCAACACCCATCTGTAAGCAAGCGTCCTATGGGTGTTGATGGTGCTATGAGATAGACGAGTCTATCTATTTTTCCACAAAAAGTACTCGCTTACTTGCGTATGTGCATTTTTTGTCGTACCTTTGCAGCAAATTTAGGTTGGTATGGAAAACTCTAATACACATTTCGTCTATCAGCAGCCTGCCATTGAGTTTGTGACCGTGGCGGTGCAACTTTGCATATATCTCGAAAAGGTATCTGAATACGAGCGCGAGGATTTCTTGGATAAGATATTGAGTATTTTGCCACTGCTCTATCTCAAAGCGCGTTTGGTGCCTAAGGCCGAATTGGAGTTGGATGGCTATACCGAGCAGTTTGTCACCGAGCAGGAATACGAATCGGTGCGTCAGTCCATAGCCGCTCAATTGGGTTCAGACGATACCTATCTAGAGGTGTATATGGAAGACATGCGTTATTCCGATGAGCCTATCACAGCGTTTATTTCGGAGAATATCGCCGATATCTACCAAGAGATCAAAGATCTCGCTTGCAACTACCAAACCCAAAACGAAAGCGTCATGAATGATGCTTTGGTGACTTGCCTAGAGGCTTTTGAGCAACATTGGGGACAAAAACTACTCAATGTCCTTCGTCCATTACATGCTTTATCTTTGAGTAACGATGAGTAATCTGAGACCAAATACTTTTCCTGCCCATATTGCTAAGACTGCCATCCAAGAACTCCCTCTCACCTATTTTGAGGGCGAGGTTATTGTGGTGGATCGTCCTGAGCAAGTAGCAGAAGCTGCGGCTTATCTCAATCAGTTCACTGTGTTGGGCGTGGATACGGAGGCTAGACCTTCGTTCAAACGA
>JAZQSZ010000121.1:0-37383 GCA_045630365.1 Paludibacteraceae bacterium
AGAACGAGAAGTTCCCTACCCCAATCATTACTCCTACCACTAAGGCTGAGATCGGTGCGCACGACGAGGACATCTCTCGTGAAGAGATTATCGCTCAAGGACTTATTCCAGAGGCAGAGTACGAGCAATTGGAGAAATACACATTGGCTCTTTTCAATCGTGGTCAAGAGATTGCTGCAAAACAAGGACTTATACTTGTTGATACCAAATACGAGTTTGGTAAGAAAGGCGACCAAATCCTTCTCATGGACGAAGTTCACACCCCTGACTCTAGCCGCTACTTCTACGCTGAGGGCTACGAGGAGCGTTTTGAGGCAGGTTTGCCACAAAAACAACTCTCTAAGGAGTTCGTTCGTGAGTGGTTGATGGACAACGGTTTCCAAGGCAAAGAGGGCCAAGAGGTACCAGAGATGACCGATGAGGTAGTAGCTGGCATCACCGCTCGCTATATCGAGCTCTACGAGGGCATCACAGGCGAGAAGCTCGTCCTCGAAGCAGAAACAGAGGATATCGCAGCTCGTATTGAAAACAATGTAAACGCATATTTAGCAAAATAAGTAGGTTATTTTTAAACAACAACCACAACAACATTAAATCAACAACTATTGCGCGTGCAACAACACAGCACGCGCTCAAAGATAATAAACTTGCCGCTTGACGGCGTTGTGTCAAGCGGAATGTTGTTGAAACAAGTTGTTTATGTTGTTGTTAAATATAAGAACATGGCTGGATTTTTTGGTACAATATCAACTACTTCTTGCGTAACCGATCTACTCTACGGCACAGATTACCATTCCCACCTCGGAACACCCCGTGCGGGGATGGCGACTTACGACCAGGAGAAAGGCTTCAAGAGAAGCATTCACAATATCCAAAACTCACACTTCCGCACGAAGTTTGAGCATGAGTTGGACGAGTTTGCTGGCAATGCAGGTATCGGAATCATTTCCGATACCGATGCACAACCTTTGCTCATCAACTCCCACCTCGGACGCTTTGCTATCAGCACGATTGGCAAGATCAATAACCAAGACGATTTGGTAGCCCACTTGTTGGAGCAAAACATGCACCTTACTGAGTTCAGTAGTGGACGTGTCAATCCTACCGAATTAGTAGGTTTGCTCATTGTGCAAGGCAAAGACTTCGTGGATGGTATTGAGAATGTCTATCGCCAAATCAAGGGCTCTTGCTCTATCCTTATCCTCACTGAGGATGGTATTATTGCTGCCCGCGACTCATGGGGACGCACGCCTATCGTGCTGGGCAAGCGCGATGACGCTTACGCTATCGCTAGCGAATCATCATCTTTCTTCAACCTCGGATTCCAAACCGAATATTTCATGGGTCCTGGTGAGATCGTGCGCGTCTATGCGGACCGTGTAGAGCAATTGCGCAAACCCAACGATAAGATGCAGATCTGCTCATTCCTTTGGGTGTATTACGGTTTCCCTACATCCGATTACGAAGGTCGCAACGTAGAGGAAGTGCGTTATGCTTGCGGACGTGCGATGGGTAAGAACGACGATGTGCAGGCGGATTGTGTTTGCGGTATTCCTGATTCAGGTATTGGTATGGCTATTGGTTACTCCCACACATCGGGTGTTCCATACCAACGTGCTATCACCAAATATACGCCTACATGGCCACGTTCGTTTACCCCTTCACAACAATCTCAGCGCGAATTGGTTGCGAAGATGAAACTCATCCATAACTACTCTATCCTTCGCGGCAAGAGTGTGCTTTTCTGCGACGATTCTATTGTGCGTGGTACACAGTTGCGTGATAACACACGTTGTTTGTTGGAGGCGGGTGCTAAGGAGGTGCATATGCGTATTGCGTGTCCACCTATTTTCTATGGTTGTCCGTTTACCAATTTCACGACATCCAAGTCTGATTTGGAGTTGATTACTCGCCGTTATATAGCAGAGTTTGAGGGTGTAGATGCGGCTAATGATCCAGATCGTATCAAGGCGTATGCTACGACAGATTCGTCGGAGTATCAACGTCTCATGCGTGCGTTGCGTGATCGTTTTGCGCTCAAATCGCTCAAGTACACTCGTATAGAAGACCTCATTGCTGCCATTGGTCTGCCTAAGTGCAAGGTCTGCACCTACTGCTTCGACGGCTGCAACCCAGACTCGCAAAGCGAGTGTTAATGGCACCTTTGGTGCGAAAATGGCAAACCAAGTTTGCGTTAATGGCACCTTCGGTGCGAAAGTGGCTAAAGCGAAAATAGTCTTCGACGTAAATTACGTATAACCATCAACGCGAAGCCATAAACGTGAACGAAGTGAACCACTTTCGTGAGCGCAGCGAACCATAAACGCGAAGCAAAGCAAAGCCATAAACGTGAGCGAAGCGAACAAAAACCAAGATCATGAGTAATACTATATATAATTTCGAAGAATTGGTTATCTGGAAATTATCCAGACAATTTGTTCGCGAAATTTATCTTTTGTTCAAAGATACAAAAGATTATGGTTTTCGAGATCAAATTCAGCGCGCTGCAGTGTCTGTAATGAATAATATAGCAGAAGGATTTCAACGTAACAAGTTTTCGAAAGACAATAAGCAATTTGTTTATTTTTTGAACATTGCCTATGGATCTTGCGCTGAAGTTCGAAATATGCTATATATTGCAGAAGATGTAAATTATATCTCGCCCAATATAAGCACAGAATTGCGTGACAATATCACTCGTATAGAATTTAAAATAGAGAACTTAATCAAAAAGTTACAACAACCAACAGATTAAACAAAACCAACGCTTTAGCCACTTTCATGAGCGCAGCGAATCACCTTCGCGCAGCCACAAACGTGAGCGCAGCGAACCACTTTCATGAGCGCAGCGAATCACTTTCGTGAAGCCATAGACATGAGCGCAGCGAATCACTTTCGTGAGCGCAGTGAACCACCAACGCGAAGCAAAGCGCAGCCATAAACGTGAACGAAGTGAACCACTTTCGTGAGCGAAGCGAACCATAAACGTGAACAAAGTGAACAAAAATGACTCCTTTTAACAACGAGAAATACATCCGCATACAGTCGGAGCACATCAAAGAGCGCATTGCGCAGTTCGGTAACAAACTCTACCTAGAACTAGGTGGCAAGCTCTTCGACGATTTCCATGCTAGTCGTGTGCTACCAGGTTTCCAACCTGATAGCAAACTCACTATGCTCACGCAGCTGCGTGATACCCTAGAGATCGTCATCGTCATCTCTGCGGCCGACATCGAGAAGAACAAAGTGCGCCAGGACTTAGGCATCACCTATGACGTGGATGTATTGCGTCTTCGCGAGGAGTTTATGAACCGCAGATTCCTCGTTAACTCCGTGGTTATCACCCACTATAGTGGTCAAGCATCCGCTCAGATGTATAGCCAACGCCTCGAGCGATTGGGCATCAAGACCTATTTCCACTATACTATCGAGGGCTACCCACATAACGTGGCACTCATCGATTCTGCCGATGGTTTTGGTAAGAACGATTATATCGAGACTACCCGTCCATTGGTGGTCGTTACTGCTCCTGGTCCAGGTAGTGGTAAGATGGCGGTCTGCTTGAGTCAGCTCTACAACGAGCACCAACGTGGCAACCAAGCGGGTTATGCTAAGTTTGAGACTTTCCCTGTGTGGAATCTCCCTCTTAAGCACCCGGTTAATATGGCATACGAGGCGGCTACGGCCGATCTCAATGATGTCAATATGATTGACCCATTCCATTTGGAGGCATATGGCAAGATTGCGGTTAATTACAACCGTGATGTCGAGATTTTCCCTGTCCTAGATGCGTTGTTTACAGGTATTTACGGTCACAACCCATATAAGTCCCCTACGGATATGGGTGTGAATATGGTGGGTTGTAGTATAGACGATGATGAGGCATGTTGTGCAGCTAGTAAGCAAGAGATTATCCGTCGTTACTACCATGCGTTGAATGATTTCGCCAATGGTGATATCAGCGAGGCGGTAGTCAATCGTATTGGTCGTTTGTTCAAGCAGGTGGGTATCTCCACGGAGGACCGCCGTTGCACGGTGGCGGCTAAGGAGCGTAAGGAGCGTGACAATAGTATGGCGGTGGGTGCTATTGAGTTGCACGATGGTACGATTATCACGGCGGAGGCGAGTGCATTGTTGGGATCAAGTGCAGCTCTGTTGTTGAATGCTACTAAGTATTTGGCAGGTATTGACCACGATGTGAAGCTTATTCCACAGGAGATGATTGAGCCTATCCAGCATACGAAGATCAATTACTTGCGTGGTCGTAATCCACGTTTGCATACGGATGAGGTGCTTGTGGCATTGTCGGTGCTCTCATTGCATGATGAGAACTGCCGTAAGACTTTGGATGCGTTGCCCCAGTTGTCAGGTTGTCAGGTTCATTCTACGGTGATGTTATCCGAGGTGGATCGCAAGATTTTCCGCAAACTAGGCATCGACCTCACTTGCGACCCTATTCGTAAATAATCCGCATAGGATATTCTAAAATAGAAATACGCCTTGATTAAGGCGTATTTTTGTTTCTACCCTGATCTTTGTTTAACAAAAATACGCTTCGTTTCACTCCGCTACAAAAATATACAAAAATCAGTTGTTTGTTATGTTATTAAGTCAAGAATGTTAAGAATAGTTATGAATATTTCTATTGTTATATTTTGTCTTTGCTCTGATGTGCAACTTTTAGTTGCAGGGAGAGCAAAAACAAATGTAATTCTTCTATCTGTCATTTTGTTTAAGTCATCCATGCAGGGACTGCATCTATATGACTACAAACAAAAAGGTTCGTGTCTACATAAGAAATTGATATTATCCCAAATCGGTCATTAGATTATGGATTATCACCTCATAGCATTTCATTCAACAAAAATGGTATAACACCTATATATGTCACTCCATCGGCATCTGTCCATTGTTTGCTATTACCATACAGAACAACTATCTTACGATGAAAATCTTGAGTATTTCTCAACGAAAATGTTTCTTGGTTCTTCTTTTCCTCTGTATCTACATTCAGAGCAGATTGAATGTATATTTTCTCCGAACCAGTATTGACTACAAAATCTATTTCGTATTGTGATTGGACTCGCTTACCATCTAACATCCGCTCTACTTCTACAACTCCCACATCCACACGATAGCCACGACGCAAAAGCTCGTTATATATCATATTTTCCATTAAATGCGAACGTTCTTGTTGACGAAAATTAATTCGGGCATTACGTAAACCTAAATCGCAAGCATAATACTTCTTGATGGTATTAAAATAGCGTTTCCCTTTTACATCATATCTGTCTGCTGATGCCAGCAAGTATGAATCCTCTAAATAATCCAAATAAGTTTTTATCGTACGGTCTGATGTGTTACGTCCTAACACAGAACCTACCGTATTTGCCAGTTTATGAGGGTTTGTTAACGAACCTACAGAAGAATATATCGCATCAGTCAATGAGTCTATTATCACATCATCCCGCAACTTATACCTCTCTACGATGTCCTTAATATACACATTTTTGTGTAAATCAGCTAAATATTGCTGTTTCGCAGTTTCATTATCTTCAAGAACAGCTAATGGCATTCCTCCGTATGTAAGATACATCTCAAATGCGTCCGTTTTTTCTAAGCCAGCATAGGTGTAATACTCTTTGAATGATAGGGGATATACTTTAATCTCGCAACCTCTATCACGAAATTGAGTTACAATGTCCTTTGATAACATTTTCGAGTTGCTACCTGTAACATATACGTCCAAATTCTGTTGCATACGCAAATCGTTCAGCACATCATAGAACGTAGTATATAGCAGTTCGCGATCCTCTTCAGCAACAGCAGATTCATCAATATCTGAATTTTTAACTTTATAACTCAGTTGTATTTCATCAATAAAGACATAAAATTTCCTTCGCTTATCCTTAGTTCGTTCTATAACATATTCATATAGTGTATTCGGATTACGATATAGACTATCTGATTTGCGCTCCAAATCAATCTCCACAAAACAACTATCTTTTACGCCTTGTTGTTTTAGATAATGTTTATATAACGTGGACAATAAAAACGACTTTCCACTTCGTCGTAATCCTGTAATTATCTTTACTTTACTATTCCAGCTCTTGGAAACAAGTTGTTTGATATAATCATTCCTTTCGATCATAATGAAGCTTATTTTAGTACAACTTTAGTCGTATATCCGACTTTTTTTGTTGAAATTTGCTGCAAAGGTAGTATTTCTTTGTGACATATGCAAATCTTTTTTTTAACAATTGCAGAAATCTGTAAATTTATCGTTTCAGGTTAATGTTTTATAACAAAAATACGCTTCGTTTCACTCGCTACAAAAATATACAAAAATCAGTTGTTTGTTATGTTATTAAGTCAAGAATGTTAAGAATAATTATGAATGTTTCAGTTGTTGTACTTTGTTTTGCTCTGGTGTGCAACTCGTTGCAGGTAGAGCAAACCACAAGTATTTGTTTTCATCTAATCTTTTGTCTTGCTCACCAATGCAAGGTATTGCATTTATTTGAGCAAAGACAAAAATGATCATGTTATTCTTATTTATTTTTAAAGCGCAGCGTATTCTTGACCAAATTACTTTTTAACAAGAATGTTAAGAATAGTTATGAGTATTTCTATTGTTACATATCTGCGTAACTTTTTTGTTTGTAGTCACCAATGCAGCATGCATTCTTATGACTAAAAACAAAAATATGTTCTTGATTTTTAATTATTTTTATAGGCATCTCTAAGATGCCGTATTTATGTTTCTACTCTGATCTTTGTCTAACAAAAATGATCATGTATATTCTTATTTATTCTTAAAGCGCAGCGTATTCTTGAGTAAATTAATGTTTAACAAGAATGTTATGAATAGTTACCTATAGCCAATCGCCCATTGCCCATCACCTCTCCACTCTACACTCTACACCTCTCCACTCTACACTCTACGCCCTTACACTCTACACTCTACACTCTACACCCTACACCAAATACTCCCGTATCTTCTTATCCAAAGTATCTAGGATCTCTTGTTGAACAGTTTTGCAGCGTTCGAGGCCGGCGATGCCGCCTCCGCGTTCTGCGAAGAAGGAGTTACGTGATTTATCAAGGAACTGCATGATCTGTTGCACATCACGTGAATAGAACATCTTACCTGCATCCACCATCGATTGGTCAACTGCCAACAAATGTGCTCCTGCGAAGAAACTTACCGATGGCACGCCTAGACATGCCGCTTCGCGGGCCATGGTGCCAGCACCTGTGAGGATGGCATCGGCGTAGTAACATGCATCAAGTCCATTGACTGCCTCCTTAGGTACGTAGATATTCTTGATGCCAGTAGCATAATCCTTGTCCGATTCGTAGCGTGGCAGGAAGAGGATGTTGTATCCAGCAGCATCTAGTTCTTTGAGCAGTTCAGGTACGATAGACTGACGTCCTTCTACGTAACTTGCTTTGATGTTCTCTGGTCGCACCACTACGTAGTGTTCAAATGGCAATTGCTCTAGGAAAGCAGGGTTTGGTTCGTAGTTAGCTAGATAAAAATCCTCTTTGTAACCATTGTATTGATAGAGATTCTTTTTGAATCCTTGCTTGCGTAGTACAGTGGGGTTGATGACCTTAGGCCAAAATGCGAGGTTGGTAAATGGGGCATACATCCAGTTTGGTGAGGTCTCGTTGTCGTCGAAGGTCACAGCCATTTTGCCTCTGTACCAAGCCACAGGAGAGGATGAGTCACCGCCGAGGGAGATTTTCACATCAAAGTGAGGCACTTGCTTATTGAGTTGACGTATGCGTTTGAATAGTCCGAGTAGTTTTTTGAGTTTGTTTCCACCTTGATGCTCTCCAATACTTATATATGGTTTACATATACGTTTCTCAAATAATCCTTTTGTCTCCGCAAAATCTCGCAGGGTAAACACCATATCAAACTCGCCTTCATACTTACGTATAATAGGCAGCAGGAAATTCACATGTGGTACGTTGGTTATGTCAAACCAGATTGTTTTTTTTTGCTCCATTATGTTATTAATTAGCGTAGAGCGTAGAGTGTAGGGGGTAGAGGCGATGGGGTTGTGTTTTCTACAGTTTTACACGCTACGCTATTGATTATTCTTTATATTTTGATCGTAGAGCAGATAGTTGTCTTGCTATACAATCTATTTTCTCTTCGATTTTATTATATTGTTCTTGTGTTAGATATCCAAGTTCTACTGACACGTCCAATTGACTATCCACCTCCATCATAGATGCATACGCAATTCCAAGGAAGTGAGTTTTTTCTTTGTCCGACATCCTATTCATGCCTTCGGCTATATTAGATGTAATAGATATCACAGCTCTACGTATCTGATCACATAGTGCATATTTCTCTTCAGTTGGAAAAAGTTTCAGCAGTTTGTATACATCCACCACCAAACTCTTTGCATCTTGATACACATTTAAATTCTTGTACGAATACTTATTCATTATCCTTGTTAATATAAATTCTACACTCTACACCTTACACCCTACACCTTACCCCTACACTCTACACCTCTCCACCCTACACTCTACATTCTACACCCTACACTCTACACCCTACACCCTACACCCTACACTCTACCCCCTACACCCTACACTCTACACCCTACACTCTACACCCTACACTCTACACCCTACACTCTACACCCTACACTCTACACCCTACACTCTACACTCTACACCCTACACTCTACACCCTACACTCTACACCCTACACTCTACACCCTACCCCCGTTTCAACAATTTTACTCCTATTTTTCCAATCCAATATAGTAGTGGTTTGCGAACGCAGAGGAATCTGCCATGCTCCACTAGTTCGCCTCCGAACTTCGCTTTAAAATCGCGCACACCGTAGGCTTCTTCGGGTTTACCGGCTCCCATCATATCAAATATCTTACATCCGTTTTCCGCTGCATATTTGATACCTAAGTAGGTAGCGTAGGTCGATGGATAGATATGCGGATATACGCCATCTATGCCACAGGCAAACCATTCGTAGAGGGCTTTGCCTTTGAGTTCCATGCAGACTGTTCCGCCGACTATTTTACCTTCTAGCTCTGTGAGAATAAACCGCGCATCGGGGCAGCGATAGAGTTGCTCAAACCATTCCCAACGGAACAATGGTGTCTTGACTTTGGTCTTGTATAGGTCCAGGAGAATATCGTAGTAGGCACGTACTTGCTCTATGGTAGGTTGATATACGGGAGTCACGCCATCGCGGATGGTGGTGCGTATGTCACGCTTACGACTTTTGCCTAGGTTCTGGTCCACCACCTCAGGTGAGGATGTATCCACATGGAAGTTCAGGTGGGGTTGGTAGGCGTAGCCGTTGGTTTCAAACACTGACTTCCAACGACTATAGTCGTGGAAGTTGCGTGTTTCTATGTAGATTGGTGTAGGGCGTAGGGCGTAAGGCGTAGAGGCAGATGTTACAGCTCCGCTGTTTTCATTGCCTTTACACTCTACACTATACACTCTACACTCAGCAACTGCTTTCATCAGTGCTGATAAAGCAGTTGCGCTAATATCCTCTGCCAATAATGGTCCACCGATGATGATAGCGCGGCATGTAAGGTATTGCTTGATTGTATTAGTTTCTTTCGTGATATACCCGACGCATACGCCTTTGAGAGATGGTGTATGGGCGGATGATTCAACTTCGTTGGTTTCATTGCCTATAGCCCATTGCCCATTGCCCATTGCCTCTGAGTCGCACTCTTGCGACTCTACCACTCCCACCGCAAACGGCATCATCTCGCTAACAGAGACATAGAATTTATATGCTTCTGGTGTTTGAAACCATGTAGCAGTCGCAGAACTTTGAACAAGTTCCTGCCATTGTTGTTGGTCAATTTGTTCGTATGTTAGTATTTTTACCATCGTTTTGATTTATGTTTTATAACAAAAATACGCTCCGTTTCACTCCGCTACAAAAATATACAAAAATCAGTTGTTATATTTTAAGTCAAGAATGTTAAGAATAGTTATGAATACCTATTGTTATATTTTGTCTTTGCATATAGGAAGCAACCCGTTGCTTAAGTATGCAAAACAAAATATTTTCTATATCTGCGTAACTTTTTTGTTTGTAGTCACCAATGCAGCATGCATTCTTATGACTAAAAACAAAAATATGTTCTTGATTTTTAATTATTTTTATAGGCATCTCTAAGATGCCGTATTTATGTTTCTACCCTGATCTTTGTTTAACAAAAATGATCATGTATATTCTTATTAATTCTTAAAGCGTAGCGTATTCTTGACTAAATAAGTGTTTAACAAGAATGTTATGAATAGTTACCTATAGTCAATAGCCCATCGCCTCTACACCCTACACTCTACGCTCTACACCCTAGACCCTACACTTTCATATATTTCTACAAGGCGACTTGCCACTTGTTCGTTAGAGAGTCCCATTTCAATAATTTTCTCTCGACCATTAGTCTTGCCTTCGAATGCGATGGCTTGAAGTAGTGCTTGCGCAATATCCTTTGGATCACGAGATGGAACCACATAACAGCCTTCCACTCCACTCGTTCGTTCTGCCACATCGCCTACATCCACACTCACGATTGGACATCCGCATGCCATGGCTTCTTTGATCACTTGTGGACTACCTTCTGTCTTGCTAGTCATGAGTAGCGCATCGCAATTATACATCAACGCATTTACCTGATCACGATTATATCCTTTGAGTTCGATGAGGTTGATGGGGCGATTGTATTCATCGTCTATTGCCCATTGCCTATTGCCCATTGCCAATAGCCCATTACCCATAGCCGAATTATAACAAGCAATTGCCTCTTTTGCAAGTTCTGGATCCTTCACCGCATTGTCAAACGCACCTGCAAATAGTACATTTTTAACATCTTTGCTCAATACGCTCTGGACCCACTGATTAAGAGTCAGTAGTCCTACCAACTGATTTTGCATTTCGCTCCAAGGTCTTGGAAGGTTTATGCCGCAGGGAAGAAGGGTGCTACGCTTTTGGGGGCAATTGCCCATTGCCCATTGCCCATAGCCCATAGCCAACTCAACATTCTTCTTAGATACAAAGATATTATGCGCAGAAAGGCGCATAGCTATTTTGGAGATGCGCAGGATACTGGGCACATTGATATCGCTTCCATGATAAGTAGTCACTACAGGTGCTATACGTTGCAGGTTTGCTAATAATCCGCATAGTCCATAGTGCGCATGGATGATATCAGGGCGTTCTGCACGGATAAAGCGTCGTAGTGCAGGTAGCTCACGCAGGTAGCCGATGATACCTTTGCCGGTTACGCCATAGCGTACTATCTGCACGCCGCAAGCCTCAAGGGCAGCGATCTGCTCCTCGATGAAAGGCACGAAGTGACCGCCTTTGTCGGATGCTATGATTAGGAGTTTCATTTTTGGGGGCTATTGGCGATTGGCGATTGGCTATTGGTTCGTTGAGATTTTAAGGAACGAATCATTTTACCTATCGAATTTATTTCTACATCTAACATTTGTCTCATTTCCTTAGATATGTAACCCAAATCTAGCGAAATATCCAATTGACAATCAATTTCCATTAAAGAACCATATGCTATATCCAAGAAGTGAGCTTGCTCCTTAAGTGCTGTACGAGATAAACCTTCTGCGATATTGGAAGGAACTGATATAACAGCCCTACGCATTTGATCCCCCAACGCATACTTTTCTTCTGCAGGAAAATGTTTTAACAAAGCATATACCGTCACAACTAATTGCCGTGACTTTGCGTATACATCTAATTTTTTATAACTATTGTTCATATATTCTTTGTCTTAGCACCTATAACCCATCGCCCATAGCCAATTGCCCATAATCACCAATCACCCATAGCCAATAGCCAATCGCCCATAGCCAATAGCCCGAATGATTTAATCGCTTTATCGATTAAATCATTCCCCGTCCTGCGAGTTTAAACCAGTTCCACGCCACCGCCGCAATAAACATCAGCACGCACCAATACCTGAAATACTTCTTTATCCATGGGTATTGATTCATAATGCTTATACCATACGCTGAAAACATCAGCGATAACGGCAATATCGGCTGGTGAAACCTCTCAGACTGAGCAAAATTGGAGAAAACAAGCACCACGAGATATCCAATCAATACCGCTAACGGCAACACATGTTGTCGCCATTTACCACTAAAGAGTAACACAAATAGTGCCATAATGGTAAAGTAGGAGGTAATATTTTTCACGAAGTTACCCCCATGAATCATCATTTGATTCTCTTGTCCAGGAATATCATTCATGGTAGGAAATGGAATGGTAAAAATCATCGGCGCAAATACGGCAGCACCTGCGTATTTGGCAAACTTTTGTGTCATACCTTGACCCACATCTCGCTCTGCTCGCCACTCCATATTTGCGTGTTGTTCCGTACCGCGTCTCTCCCACATAGCAGTCACTTCTTGACCGATACCACTACTTGTTAGAAACATTATTACCATAAATATTCCTGCTGCAATAGATAATACAATACGCTTTCCCCATCCTACTACTCGTCCCGTTGTAAACAACAAAGCACAGAAGAAGGCCAACACTAAAGTTGCACCTAATGCTGTACGAATCATAAAGAGGAATAGCGGAATTAGCATCAATGCGGCTGTAGGAAGCAAAGTTAGTTTACCCTTGCGCAACAAGAAATCCGCCCGCTCAACAAATAGCATAGCTAAAAATACCATCTCCACCTCCTTGAGTTGGAAAGAACAATAGTAGATTAGGTTAGGCATCAGCATGCAAAATACACCTGCCATTCGACCAGTACTTTCTCCAAAATTTCGAGATGCAACTTTATATATCAGTACTGCAGTCCATGCACTCAATGCGGCTTTGATAATACGTGCGATTAAGATACTATCGCCAAATATCCAATAGATAATACTAAGATATATCGGATATCCCATATCGGAAAAAGTAGCATTAGAATAATTGATAATTTCTGTATATAGTTTCCAATTTCCATCTCTAATAAGACTCGCACCATAATGTCCTACTTCGTTATAAAAAAGTTCATCTGCAGCACCAATAGAAAATGGTGTTCCAGTCCATTGGTTATAGAGGAGATACGAAAGAAGCACCCATACTACACGTATGGCAAAAGCACTCCAAAAGAGTTTCTTAGCAAATGTTACAGAGCGAAGGTTTATCCATAGTTTGGTTTGTTGATTGGCAAAATAAAAGAATCCTGCTACACTTACCATTCCAAATACCCACCATTTCCAATTGAGAATATGTCGGCTATACAATAAAGTACAACCGAAGATTGCCGCAAAATAGGTAATTATGGCTGTATTGGTTATTGAGTGAGGAACAAAGCCTACCCCATCGCAAAAGCCCCTCCTAAATCCTCCCCTAAAGGGAAGGACTTTATTGTCAGATGATATATTTGGACTATTTGGTAATGAATTGTTCATTTTACAATTTTTCTCTTTATTTGTATTAATAGATTCATCAATTCTCTTACTATCCACCAATTATGTATACCGCCCTTCTTACCATTAACCCAACTTCCTGTAAAGCGGTGAATACAATAAGTGTTTTTAGTTTTGCGCATGACTCGTGTAGACGTAAATGGCGAGAAATAATCATGTGTATATACGCGTAATCCCCATTGAGGTAAGTATTGTATCTTACGTTCATGCAAGAGACCACCTTCCACCATCTTTGCACCCATTCGTTGTACATTGGTAGTCATATCCAAAGTACCATCCTCTCGCACAAATTTAGCATCCTCATAGGTAGATAGCATATCCTTTATCCATTGGCAATGCGCCTCACAACCCATCACGCAAGTTCCTGGCAATAATGCTAATGATTCTTCAAGACCAATAAATGCTGTATCGCCCAACATCGGATCAAAAGAACGTAATACCTCTACATCTGTATCTAGGTACACTCCACCCTCTTGCTCTAATGCCCATAGACGGACGTAGTCGCTTACGAAAGCATATTTCTTAGCTGCATATGCCTCTTGAACATAAGCAGGTGCATCGTCAATGGCAAAGTTCTCCTCGTTCCATAGTCGATACTTCCAATCAGGCATATGCTCGTGCCATGATGCAATACATCGCTTCACTAGCTCCGGCATTTCGCCTCGCCCAAACCAGCAGTAATGGATTATCCTGGAAACCATGGTAATTTACAATTAAACTATTTACGATTTACAATTTGGTTATTTAAACTTTGCGAGACAACATCTTCTAACGCGCTAATCCCCAAACTCTCTAACGTTTATCTCACTTCTAACTTGTAACATCTATCTCTCTAACTTCTAAACATCCCCATCACCTTTTCTATAATTGGTGCCATATCGTAATACTTGTATTCGGCTAATCGTCCGCCGAAGATGACATTTGTTTCTTGGTCGGCGAGTTGTTTGTATTGCTCGTAAAGTTGCGTATTGCGTTGGTCGTTGATTGGATAAAATGACTCCATGCCATCTTGCCACTCGGTGCTATACTCACGGCTGATGACAGTCTTCGGATTGTCATACACCGCCTGACCAAACGACTCGAAATGCTTATGCTCAATCACTCGGGTATAAGGCGTTTCACGGTCGGTATAGTTAATAACAGCATTGCCCTGATAATTGGCAGTATCTATCGTTTCCGTTTCAAAACGCACAGTGCGGTAATCCAATTTACCAAAGCGATAATTGTAGTACTCATCAATCTTACCAGTAAAGACAATCTTATCGGCGATGGCTTCCCATTTTCCACGGTCAGCAAATAAATCAGTATCAACCAATGTATCCACACCCTCTAGCAGCCCCTCAATCAGTCGATTATATCCGCCAATAGGTATACCTTGGTAGGCATCGTTGAAGTAGTTGTTGTCATACACCATACGTACTGGCAGACGGCGGATAATGAACGCTGGCAGTTCGGTGCATGGTCTGCCCCATTGTTTTTCTGTGTAACCCTTGATGAGTTTTTCGTAAATATCCTGTCCTACTAGACAAAGCGCTTGTTCCTCTAGGTTCTGCGGTTCACGCCCATTGAGTGCGGCTAGAGCGGCTGCTTTTTGTTCGGCTATTTTTGTTTCTGCCTCGGCAGGTATGATTACTCCCCACATTTGGTGGAAAGTATTCATATTAAATGGCAGGTTGTACAATTCGCCTTTGTAGTTCGCTACTGGGCAGTTGGTGTAGCGATTGAAAGGCACGATACGATTGACAAAATCCCATACTTCTTTATTATTAGTATGGAAGATATGCGCACCGTACTTGTGCACATTGGTACCTTCTACTTGCTCGCAATACACATTCCCACCTAAATGTGAACGTTTTTCTATCACGAGACAGCGCTTGCCTGCTTTATGCGCAAAATGCGCAAAGGTTGCTCCGTAGAGTCCTGAACCTACTATGAGATAGTCGTATTTTGGCATAAATTAAATAGTTATTCTAATATTTTTTTAGATTTTCGACAATATAAAATACAATCATCCTCCTTGGGACTTGGTGAGTTAACTATATACATATCAAATTCATTGGGCCAACCCCATGGCTGCATGGAAAGATCTTCGTCAATAAATGGTGATTCCCATTCATTCATCATCATAAAATCAGGTTTCAGCATTTTACTCTTGTCAAAGAAATGAAATTGTTTTGATTGATGAAAATTTGACGAAAGGATCCCTTCTAGAGCATATACTACTCCATATTCGGGACCTGTCGCAAAAACAACCGACTCGTTAGGTTTGTATCCATACTGACTTACAATATGTTGTATATCATTTAGATATCTTACCTGCTGTTCTGTGAGAGCTATCTCCTTAATCTGTTCGCGTCCTGTAGTGAAATGATGTCTATCATCACGCATTACGAAATCTATTCCCACTACCTTTGTTAAATAGAATAGTGCAACTGCTATGATGCCTATTTCAATTTTATTCCTTTGCAGTATAGATGCGAACCGTTCAGTGATTAGCCAATATATAATCCAACTCATCACAAACATATGTATTCTCCCATCAAATCCTGTATTCGTTCCTACAGATGCTATTACTGGATATGCAATTAAAAATGTATAGAGTAAGCCGTTATCCTTTATTAACTTCTTTATATTAGACCAACCATTATATAGCGCAGGAATGACAAATATTGTAGAACAAACAAGCGCTACCGTCATATAATCTGGTACATAATGAGCAATCAAGATTAAACATAATGCATAGATCAGCATGGATAAATAATTATTCTTTATATGTAGCAATTCAGATACAGCATAAGCCCCAACATAACATAACATACATACAAGCAAACTACGGATCAATCTACCAAAAGCAATTATTATCTTTGTTGGAGTATAACCCAAACCTGTTTTTGTGAAATATTGCGCAGTTTCTTGCATTGCATTAATAATATCTGAAAGGTCATAGATAACATAGTGGATATACAGCAACGCAATAACTACACCTCCTACCCCTAATGCGATATGTATGATAAGCGTTTTACCATTACGATAATATTTGAGGATACTAATCAATGCATAACTCACCAATACTAAAGATGCTCCTGGAAGTATAACAAAACAACCTAACATAGCAAATGTTACAGAGAGAGCGAAACATAAGTATGACACCCATCGAGTATGCACATACCAATATAGCAAAAAGAGGCACAATGATATGTTTAACAAGAAACCATGAATGGGCACATAATTAAGTCCTGTCAGTATATTACATGCAACAGTGTGATAAGCGATAAATAATACTGTGTACACTAATGCAAAATATTTGATGAAGCGTTTTTTGTCTTTTTTAATGACACAAAGCGTGATCGTTGCAAAAACACTTGACGCAAACATCAAAATCCAAGATGCGATATGCGAATGAACCTTGTTTGTTAAATCTAGATACGGAAACCAATCTACTGCAAAAAAGTTCCATTGCGATTTACCAGTTAGGATTCCATCTAATGCTTCTTCAGCTTTTAATAAAAAATATCCTTGGTCATACGCAGTACAAAATCCATGGCGAAATAATACAAAGCCACAATATGTAAAGCCCGCCATTAATAGAATAAGTAACAAATATATCCAATCCTTTTTCAAGATATCTTTCATCTCAAATTCTTATTTATTATTCTAAAGTCTTTCAATGCTTTAACGCCAATCTTAAAGATACGCTTCATGTTGATTGAGTTGACACCGCCCTGACGAGGACGGAATGTGATCGGATACCAACCAATGTTATAGTGCCACTTAGTAGCTATAGCTGATATCGCTACATTTGATAGATTATAATCAGTTGGCAAAATATCTATAATTGGCAACAACTTATCCGCCTTCATTAATCTGAAAGGCGTATTAGCATCTTTTACCCACTCATGGAACATCAGCCAAACTACAAAGCGCAAGGTCTTTGTTACAAATACACGACTAGTGCCATCTTGACGACCTCCACGTGTACCTATTTGGAAGTCATATTGTTTACGATTATCCCACATCTGCCAAAACTCCTCTGGCAACGTTTGTCCGTCGCTATCGGTTTGGAAAATATAGTCCGCATTCTCGTTAATTGCGTTGCGATATAAATGCAATAGCGTTGCACCATGGCCAGAATTGGGCTTATTGATAGGTAGTAGCAAAGGATAATCTTTTGTCAGCGTTTCCAACATTTTCCAAGTATTGTCTTTGCTACCATCATTGGCGATAACAAGTTTGGCATAATCTCCATTTTGAGTGATTCTCTCACAGACAGGATGCCATTGAGCAACAACATCCTTGATATTCGCCTCCTCGTTATACGCAGGCATGACAATGTAAAGTGTTTCCATGTGTTAGATATATTTTTTTTATAATTTTATACGCATCTGTCCATACAATTCTGCTATTCCAAGCGAAATTATTTCGATCAATTATGTTAACTATATTTGATATTTTTCTGCGCCCCCCCGTAAGCAACTCGTTTATATTCGTGCTATTGTTGGATAAGATTATAAACAAAATAGCATACACTATAGCTGCTGGTATATTTGCCACGAGGCCTAAAAGACGAAACACTTTCGTGTGCAATAACATTATAACCACAATAGCAGCACATAACAAATATTTGTCTATGTTAGTAGGATGTAATATTCTATACTTTAGCTTATCAGTATTATGCAATGCGTAATTAGACAGAAAACCCGAATAAAAAATAGGATAATAGTAATACAACTCTTCTATGGTACGAAAGTCGATGTAATTTCTAATTACGATTATTGCAAAATACAGAATGGCTATATACAACATTGCATAATGCTTATAAAAGCGCAATGAGGTTATAAGCATGCACAAAAAAATCATAGGTAAATACCATAAATGTGTTCCGTTGATTGATGTAGGTGTATTCAAACATACTAAATCAGGAAACAAACATTTATATAGTAATGCAAAAAAAATCAACGGAAAGAGGATACGACGAACTTTAGTCCACAGGAACCTCAAGAAAGACACCTGCTTTGTTGATGCATAATACAATACAGCCCCTGATATAAAAGTAAACCCACACAAACCAAACATTTTTGCTTGTATGCTCATAAATTTAGCAGAATCTGAAATATGCTCAATTATTGGATGCCCTAATGCTGGCCATTCACCATTCAAAGCGCATATCGTATGATGAAATACAATAGCGATACAAGCTAAAACACGCCAATATTGCAACAAGAGATGTCTCACTTATTCGCTTGCTTAAAAGTAATAAACTTGTTAAGTAGATATTGTGTTAACGCTACAACTACAATCGTTATCAATTTGCACACAAACTCATTCCAATGGGCAAAATCAACCATTATGTACAACATCAACGTGCTTATTCCAAGTCCTGTTAAGCCAACGGTATAAAACGACAAAGCGCGTTTTAGAGTGCGATCTTTGACTTTAAAATTAAAATGTCTATTAAGAAAAAACGATATTAAGATACCGATATGTATGCTGATCACATTAGCCCATAGATAAGGCATCATTTCAAAATGACACAATAATGTATATACAGCAAAGTCCAACGAAGAACAAAATCCACCTATGATGGCATATAAAATAAGATTACGAAAACGATAGTACAATCCTTTCATACAAAACGCTTATTAAACAACCGCGCAAAATTACAAAAAAAAATGCACATACGCAAATATATTTGCATTTTTAGGTAAAATAAATAGATTTTATCTACTTGTAACTTCTATCTCCGAACTTTTCACTTAATCAGCGCTTGCTTCACCGCACTCCCCCACTTCATCACCTGTCTTTTTGCTTTTAGCATCCATATTGGTGTTTTGTATGTTCGTTTCACGCTCTCAGGCTGCTTACTCCAATCTACTTTCGCCAGTTCTTGAGTCGCTATACCGTGATACTCCTTGCTTAGCCAATATTCGAGCAGGCCGTTGACGCGAAGTTTGTCTAGCAAACGACGCCAATCGTCGTTTGTTGGTTTATAGGTTATAGGTGATAGGTTATAGGCATTGGTATCGGCTTTGCTGATTTCCTCACCTTTAATCTTTAAACTCTCACCTATAGTCTCCTCCATGCGGAAGAGCATATGATGCTCTGGAGCATGGAGATTTCTCGTCGCTCTCAATGTAGCAGGTACATCATTATTATACCATGCTAATGCTTCGTTTAAGAATGCCACTTTATATTGCATTGCTATCTTTGACCATAGCAAGAAGTCTTCACCAAGTTTAATACCCAAAGGAAATCCTCCCACTTCTTTAAACACCTTACGTGGAACGGCAACAGAGATAGACGTAACAGGCATAGAATCACCTTCGTAATAAGCCTTTGGGTAATTGAAATATCCTGTTTCTATGTTATTAACGGCAACACGTGTTTTACCAGGTTTGTAATACACATAGTTGCATGCATATAGTCCCGCCTCTGGATAATCCTCAATAAGCTTCGCCATCTTCTCAAGGTAGGTAGGTTCCCACCAGTCGTCGGCGTCGAGGAAGGCGATGTAGTCGCCGCTGCTAGCCGCTACGCCCGAATTGCGGGCTGCGCTGACGCCAGCGTTCGATTGAGTGATCAAACGAACGCTAAGTTTATAGTTTATAGGTGATAGGTTAGAGGTAATTAGTTTATAGTTTATAGGTGATAGGTTAGAGGCATTGGTTTCAGCTTCGCTGTCTTCCTCGCCTTTAACCTTTAATCTATAACCTTTAACCTCATCTCTCTCGCCTTTAACCTTTAATCTTTCATCTATAAACTGTTGAACTATACTAGCAGAGTCATCCGTTGATCCATCGTCCACAACGATGAGTTCGTAGTCGGTATATGTCTGTGCAAATACAGAATCAAGCGCCTTACGGATGTAAGGTGCTTTGTTGTACAGTGGTATGATGATCGAGAATTTCATTCTCTCTTAGTTTAAAGTTTATAGGTTATAGTTTATAGGCAAGGGTTACGCTTTGCACGGAGCGATGATAACATTTTACCTATTTCATTAACCATTGTTTCTATTTGTTTGTAATCTTCGATTGTTATATATTCTAAATCTTTTGCGATATCCATTTGAGCAAGTACCTCCATCAAAGAACCAAAAGCAATATTGATAAAATGTGCTTGTTCTTTTTCAGCAGTACGCCCCATGCCTTCTGCAATATTGGACGGAATGGATATTACAGCTCTACGCAGTTGATCGCACAAAGCGAATCTTTCATCTGCAGGAAATCCTTTTATTTTAGCATATACCAACTTAACCAAATCTTTGGATAATTGATATACTATTAAATTCTGAAAATGTGCCATTTCTTCTAGTTTATAGGTTAAAGATTAGAGGTTAGAGGCGATGGGCCTAACATCCAATCTATTACATTTAATTTACGGATTCCATCATAAACTGGATTAAAATCCATATCCGTAGTCAATAAATACTTTGGATTTGAATCTTTGATTGCTTTCAATGAAGCCAATTCTCTCTCCAATGTTTCTTGGTTTTCTGTAGTCCAAGCCACTTGGTAATAAGATGTATAATCTTGGTTATCAATCACCACAAAATCTACCTCTAGATTATTACGTTTTCCTATAAACACTTCCTTGTTGCGACGAATCAATTCGAGATAAACCATATTCTCCAACCAATGAGAGCGGTCTTTAAGTACACCTTTTTTTAACCTAACTTTGGCAAAAGCAGGATCCACGACATAATACTTATTCAAAGTTTGCAGAAGTCCTTTACCCTTAATCTCAAATCGTGGGACTTTGTAGATTAAATAAGCCTCGCATAATGCATCAAGGTATTTTGCTACAGTCTGTTTATCTACAATTGTGCCATTCGATCGTAACGTATCAGATATAGAACGTGGAGAAACATACGAACCCACACTATCTAACACAAAGTCCAATATCTTATTAAAATCGTGCTTGTTAGTTATATTCAAACGTTGAAAGATATCCTTTTCAACAATTGTTGTCAATATACTTTGAACAAACATATTAGCTTGTTTCTCACTAATAGCCAACTGTTTAGCATATTCAGGAATACCACCATAATGGATAAAATTCGCCAAAATATCATTTTTTGACAAGTTTGGCGATTTTTCAATTGTAAATCCATAATATTCAGCAAATTGCAAAGGTAGAAGATTAATCTCTACATAGCGACCTGTAAGTAATGTTGCTAATTCACCAGAAAGCATATATGCATTGGAGCCAGTAATATATACATCCACATTGGATTTAATATACAAACTATCTACCAGACGCTGAAAATCTTTTACATTTTGAATTTCGTCTAAGAAAATGTAATTAGGCTGGTTTTCTACCAAACGATCTTTGATATGTGTATGAACTTGGAAAATATCCCCAATAGCTAATGTATCCAAATCCTCAAAATTATAGAATTGTATTTGCTGCTCCTGCACACCGTTTTGCCTCAATTCTTCCACGAACATTAGCAACAATGTTGACTTGCCACATCTGCGCACACCGGATATCACCTTAATGATATTTTGATCTTTAAGGTCACGCAGCATTTGCATATACTGCTTTCGCTCTATTAAATTGTGATTATTAATCATTTTATTTACTAGCTTTTAATCTCTAACCTATCGCCTCTAACCTCTAACCTATAACCTCTCACCTATAATCTTTAACCTATAACCTATAATCTATCACCTATAATCTTTAACCTATAACCGAAACCATTTCTCTAACTTGAAAAGCACTCTCTCCACAAAATACACCAACGGATACAACTTCCATCTCCTCAAGCGCTTCATCTGCTCCATTTCAAACGCATGCGTATCATAATCCCACAGCACCGCTGGTGGCATCAGTTCCTCCAATACTTGTCTTCTCTCTTTATTTCGCAACGCTAGATTGGTCTCACTTATTCCCCCATCATCAAATATCGTCACATCTATATCCACATACACTGGTTTCACTCTACCCAATCCTATCGCTTGCAGATACCACTTCCAATCACTCACAATCTTCAGACTCTCATCATACAAGCCATATTCTTCAAACAGATCCTTGCGGATATATGCACAATCATGGTTAAGGGTTGATTGATAGAATTGACATAACGAATACTCGGTATAACCACTTTTACCTACTATTTGACCAGCGGCATTGACTTTCGTCATGTTGCCGTAGAAAATTGGTGTATTTAGTTTATAGTTTATAGATGATAGGTTATAGGCATTGGTATCAGCTCTGCTGTTTTCTTCACCTTTAATCTTTAAACTATCACCTTTAATCTCAGCGCATTGCGCAGCAAGCGCTGCCATCATTCTCTCAGTCACATCAGGCGCAGCCAATATATCGCCTGAATTTAATATCTGAATATACTCCCCCGTCGCCATCTTAATGCCTTTATTCATGGCATTGTAAATGCCCTTATCCTTTTCGGATACCCATATAACCTTATGCGCAGGATTTTGGTGTGGATAGTCTTCCTTGTTCCCTTCTGCGCAGGATTTTAGCGAGGCATCTATCTCCCCTTCTTTCAGGAAGGGGCTGGGGGTAGGCTTGTAGATCTCCAAGACCTCTACCGACCCATCGGTGGAGCCACCATCTACAATAATATGTTCGATATTGGGATATGTTTGTGCAGCAACAGAGGCGAGCGTTTTGCGCAGTCCTTCGGCGTTATTGTAGTTGATGGTTATGATGGAGAGTCTCATATTTCTGTTTCGTAGATATATGTTTGCATATTGTAATTAATGGCTTTCGTCGTATATTGATTATTTATTTACATTATGATTGATGCTTATTATAATACCACTTTGCTAAAGGATAGAATAAGCGTGGATGATTTATCATGAATGTCTGTAGTACACGTTTTATATACGGTTTCAATGCATAATTCCATCCTGCAACTTTAATCCAAGCATAATCTAAAGGATATACGTCCTCTTGCCTAAAGTCATTTAGTATCTTTTTATACTCCCTATAGGTAAGTTTGGCACTTACTGCCTGTCTCAATGTACACACCCAGCGCATGTATTTGAGGCGTTCGAAAGGGAAATTCTGATTAGGACAATGAGCAACTATAAATGCTTTTCGATGTTTAATGGCTAATAATCCACTCTGAATCAACAATTTTTGACGTTCAATAGGTTGGCTATGCGTATGGCTATAATCTGATGACGTATAATAATTATATAATGGCAAATTGGTAATCACCACTTGTGATGCTACACTATAAAATGCTCCCATAAACGCATCATCTTCGCGTAAGTGTAAATCTGTGAAGAAACGGACATCATTTTCTTTTATAGTTGATGTTTTGAATACGGCATCTACCACATGATAATCTGAAATATCGTATCTATTAAGGGCCTGAGCCTTACCAGAAATAATCTCTACATTAAATTCAAAATCTTTTAGAGAATTATATACACATGGAGCATCATGGTTCAATGAATGTATCTTATATTTTACTATATCTGCTTGATGTTTTTCTGCCAAATCAATCATTTGCCCAAGTCCATCTTTTGACAAATAGTCATCCGCATCCACAAAAACGATGTATTTACCTCTCGCATTATCAATCCCAAGATTACGTGCAGAGGATACACCACCATTCGGTTTGTTAATTAAACGTACATTATGGTGAGTAGTTGCATATTGTTCAACAACCTCTACACCATTATCTTTGCTGCCATCATTAACAACAATTATTTCACTATCCTGATAATCTATACTATCCATACAACGCACAATTACAGGGGCGCAATTATACATTGGGATAACAACTGACAATAAAGGATTATTTGAAGATGTATCTTGCATGATTGACTATTTTTAGAAATGAACCAATAGGATATAGCAACAAACATGATAAATTAGGATATTGTATCAAAAACCTTACGATTCCATCCCAATTCATTGCCTGTAATTTTGACAAAGTACTACCTAAATGACGATAAAATTTACTATAGTCATCTACTTTCCATACTTTCATCATTCCTTTAATGATATTTTGCCTTCCATCTTCCAACATTGTGGTTGCAAATATGATGGACTTGTCTTTATATGATTGAGCGTCACGAATTTTTCTATAACCAAATTTTATCCAATCTGCTCTATTGATGAAATGCTGACTATGCGTAATTGAAATTGGATTCATAACCCAAGTATATATCGGAATATTGAGAATTCCTATTCGATTAGCATGTATCCAATGCCATGCTATCCAATCAGAATCTTCCATAACAACATTTTCTTCGTATGGTCTTGAGACCTTTTGCAAGAACTCGCGCCTATAGAGATTCGCCCAAGGAGCCAGATTGTATCCTGCTATAAAATATTGCTCACAAAACTCTTTTCCAGATATGGTCAATCGATTACCATCGTTAATGCCATATTCAATTATATCACCATTCTCTTTTTGAATGTTATAATGGCATGCAAGCATATCAACTTTGTTATCTATGGCAAACAATAGTGCTTTTATGGCTTCTTGAGTATTGATAAAATCATCTTGATCAGCAAATGCGATATATTCTCCTTTCGCTAATTGAATGCCTGTATTTTTAGCTCCACCCTGTCGTTTATTGATTGTATGGCGAATAACTTGGATATTATTGTATTTAGTGGTATATTCAACTAATACACTTTTTGCAGACACGGGCGAACAATCATCAACAACAATTATCTCATATTCGCTTTCTTTCAATTCTACAGACAATATACTATCTATACATGTTAAGATAGAATCTTGTCCATTATAAAAGGGTATAATATATGAAATTATTTTTCTCATTCTTAAAATTAATTACTCATTTGGTTTCTACGTCTTTGAGTTGCTCTATATTTTATTTTTGCGCCATAAAGAATCACAATACAAATCCCCCATATATGTAACATTATATTGGAAATTTTTATACTATTTAAACCATATAACCAATAATGAAAATCTATAAACCTCTTCTCCTTCTCAGGTAAAGCCATACGACATCGACAATATGCATATTCAAGAAAAGATAATTTTAGTTGGCGAGTACTTTTTGATGATATAGAATGCATATTCGTTCTTACAGTACTTGAATTCCAAGAATACTCTCCCTCTGGAAGCAAATAAGTAAATCTAATATTTGGATTTTTCCAGAATAAATAACACAATGTTAATTGATCCCTCCGTGTGTACTCAATATATAAGTCCCACCACATTTTATTTATATTCTTAACGACATCATTGTGCGTACGGAATATGATATTATTTTCATAAAGTCCATTATGCCGTGGGAAATTATCCTTTCTTAGGAAATGACACCACTTGTATATATTTTCCTTAGTTTCTAAGTCATAGATTGCATAAGCTTCTTCGTAAATACAGTCTCTCTTTGGATGCTTTATTCCTGCCCAGTCTATCTTATGCTCATAGCATTCTACAACTCTGTCATAAATTCTTTGCCCTATAATTTGGATATTTGCATCAATATATAAAGATGCTTCGTATTCTGCTAATAATTGATTAGGATGCATTTTAGGATAACGACTTTGACGAGTCTTATCTTGATTCTTATAAGGTATTGACCTTACTTGCCAAACACCAATACTCTCTTTTTCTAGGTCATCAGTAAATAGAACATAGTCAAAACGATCATCAACAACAAGTGGTTGTTGAACGACATCGTATCCTCCTGTTTGGACCGTATATACTACAAATTGATTCATAATTCTTTTGAAAATAAGTCCAACAGATATTTTCTTTTTTCTTCGTAGGGAAGAGAATTCATATACATAAAATCATCCTTATGCTTTCTTCTGTATTCGTCTAATGTACAAATTATTCTACAAGGATTACCAGCTGCTACTACATTTGCAGGGATATCTCTATTCACCAAACTACATGCTCCTATAATTGAATTATCACCAATATGTACATTGGCTAATATTGTGCTTCTACAACCAATAAAACAATTCTTACCTATTACAATTGGTCCAAAATAGCCAGTTTCTGGATTACCATCAGGTAGATTTCTAATTACACGCGTAGCAGCATCATGAGTGACAAATGCGACATCAAAACTAATCGTAGTGTTATCACCTATCTTTATTAGATATGGTTCAGACCCCCACCATGGTTTTGTAACTATATCAACATTATCACCTAAAACCACTCCAAGTGACTTTGCCTCTTGTAAAACAGGTTTCACGTCGAACAACCAATTTCTTAATATTCTTTTAATTTTCTTAAATTTGAATGTCATTTTTATATTAAATAAAATATTACATTATTTTATAGTTTTTGTACCAACTTATGAACGATGAAAGCCCTTTATGCAGAGACCATAGAGGTTTATATCCCATATCTTCTTCAAGATGAGAAGTATCTGCATTAGTTTGATAGACATCACCTGGTTGCATTGGTAAGAAATTTTTAATTGCTTCTTTGCCATAAGCAAGTTCTAATTCTGAAATAAAATCCATAAGTTTAATTGGATTACTACAACCTATGTTATATACCTTATGAGGTACATTATGAAGACATTTATTCATATCCAAAATGTAATCGACTGCCCGAATTGTTCCTTCTACGATATCATCAATATAAGTAAAATCACGTATCATATCGCCATTATTAAACACTTTGATAGGTTTACCCTCTCGTAGTGCATCTGCAAACAACATAGGAGACATATCTGGTCTTCCCCAAGGACCATAAACAGTAAAATAACGTAAACCTATTGTCTGAAAACCGTATAGTTTACTATAACAATGCGCCATCAATTCGTTTGATTTCTTGCTAGCAGCATAAAGACTTACAGGTGTATCAACCTTGTCATCTTCACTATATGGTACTTTATCATTCATGCCATACACAGACGAAGATGAAGCAAAAACTAATTTTGGTATGCTAAAATTCCTGCAAGCTTCCAAAATATTTAAGAACCCAAGCAAATTACTCTGCATATAGGCATATGGGTTTGTAATACTATAACGTACACCAGCTTGGGCTGCAAGATTGACAACAACATCAAAATGTGATTGTTCAAACAACGCATCTAATGACACCTTGTCATCTATTGATAATCTTATAAATTTAAAATTGGAATAAACATCTGAAGTACACACTTCACCAAAGGGAATATTTATATCGTCACTTTTCACTCCTAAGAGTTCACGAAGACGAGCATATTTCAGACGAACATCGTAGTAATCATTGATATTATCTATACCAATAACTTCATCTCCACGTTGTGCCAACATCTGACTCAATTTTGAGCCGATAAATCCAGCTGCTCCTGTAACTAAGATTTTCATAATAGAAATATTGCTAAATTCTTTACTTTTTTACGCGACAAAGGTAGTCATTTTTTTTGGATTACACAAATATCTATGATATTTTGTGGAAAAATGGTGTGATTTTGGCGAGAATTACGGGATTTTGTATCTTTTTAGCCAACAGATGGTTCACATTTTGTTTTGCTTCCCCAAATGCGACATAATAGAGCAAAACACAAAAGTGGTCATGTTATTCTTAATTATTCTTAAAGCGCAGCGTATTCTTGACTAAATAAATTCCAGTACGTAATTACCACCTAATTCTCCCACTCGCGACATCTATGATATAGATACAAAAAACACAGGACAGCAAAATTTTGCTGTCCTGTGTTAATTAAATCATCCTGAAATCCTGCACTTTGCAAATCGCATCGACTTTACACTTTACACTTTACGCTTTCTAACTGCCTCAAAGCAATATCTCTAATCTGCCCGACTCGCTCCTTACTTACGCCTATCAACATCGCCACTTCTTGCAGACTCATAACATCTCGCACCCCCATTCCATACAGCAATTGCACTACCATTCTCTCTCGTCTCGGCAACTGTTTCAATGCGGCATAAACACCCTGCTTTATTTCCTCGCTAATCATCATGTTTTCTGCCGACTCATATGACGCACTACCTAGCACATTCGTCTCATCCACTACCATATCGGCATGACAAATATACTCCTCGTCATCTTCAAACACTTTACTATCCAGCATCAGCAACTCCTCTGACTTATTTTGCACAAATAGCAATATCCTGTTCTTGATACACTCTGTGGCAAAACTAGCAAAACTATATCCTAACGACGCATCAAAGCAGTCTACCGCTTTTATCAGTCCGATATTGCCCTCTTGTATCAAGTCCAACACCTCTGCTTTATGCCTAAATTTTGAGTTTTTCGCCATACTCACTACCAGTCGTAAGTACGACTCTATTAGCACCTTTCTGGCTTCCATATCACCTTGACTCATACGTTCTATTACTGCGTATTCTTCTTGTTCAGTTAACATTTTGTATCTTGCCACTTCCTGTGAATACCAATCCAATGGCGACTTCTCTGCTTCAAAATTCATAATACTTAATTTAAAATTCATAATTCATAATTCGTAATTCAATTTTCTCTCCGCGCTTTAGCGCTTTCTTTACCCGTTGACGCACTCTTTGGTGCATCTCTTTGGTTTTCAACACTAATCCCTTTAGTTCATAGACTCCCAAAGAAATCTCTCCTTTCACGCTTTTCATAGGTCCATTACCCTGCATAAAATATCGGTTAAAGTCCTTCTTCGTCACTTTGTATTCCCCGCACGGTCGATGTTTTGCAGGATGCTCTACGGTGTCACAGACTTTCTTGCCGTTGATATGGCATTCGCCATCAACGCCCCAACTGGAGAAATGTTTTCGTTTGATTTCAATATTCATAATTTTTAGTTTAGTGTTGAGTGTTTAGTGTTGAGTGAAGTTAAGAGTTGAGAGGTTGACCAAAGGTCGCTGAAGTCTTTACAGGTGGATGGAAGTTGATGCCTCACCAACTGCGGCAACCTCTTCTGCAATTCCCAGAACAACCGCTCCCCCGGTTCATCCTGGTCCGGATACATATGCAGATTCAGTCCTTTCAGCGGCACCAGATCCTCCTCCTTCAGCATACTAGCAGATGGTATCGCTATTGCTTTCCTGCCCGATGACAACATCGCCCAGCAGTCCGAACAACCTTCCGTTATCCACAACTCCTCGCCTGGGTATAACAATCTCAGCACCTGCAGGTTATATACATGACAACTCGCACCTCTCGGAAACCGAAATCTCGGTTTATCCTCCTTACCCAAGTACCGCGACTGCACACTCATCAAACTGCCATCTGCACCATAATACGGTATCAACAACGATGGCGCATCGTAGAATGCTTTTCCATACCGCCAGCAGGGTGTAGGCACATCTATCGAACTCAATCGGCACCATCTCACCACGCGCTCATCTATCCGCCTACTAGCCAACCACTCCTGTGCTTCCTGGTTCAGTTTCGGTATCGCCACCAGACTCTGCAGATAAGGCACATCTGCCTTATATTCCTTACTTTTCGCCACTTCGTTTATTTGCCTCATCGCCTCAAATACCATCGGTCCTCCAAGCCATTCACACGCTTCCTTAAACCCACATCCTTTCAACCCCATCACCATATCTATCACTCCCCCGTGCGCATCGCATACGTAACATCTATACCGATTCCTCCTTGTGTCAAAACTCAAACTTGGATGTCTATCCTCGTGCCACGGACAGCGACTTTTGTGTCTTATTACTTGCAGACCTAATCGTTCTGCTACCATCTCGATCGGAGTATTATTCAACTCCTGTATTTTCCATTTCTCTATCATAGTTCTTTATTGTTCTTATATTCAATTTGTTGTCTACCTTCCGGTAGCCATTGCTGCTCCTCGCAACCTCTTAGCCCTCTATCTGCGATGCTTTTCCCGCCTCTCGCCTCTCGCCCATAGCCCCTCGCCCATAGCCAATAGCCAATAGCCTCTCGCCCATCTCACACCTTCTCAAAAGTATTCTTATCCACCTCACGTATCACCCTCATCTTTCGCCACATGTATAGGAATACTCTTGACGGGGTTGTTAAACCTAATTCCTCAATTTTCAGATTCAACTGATCTCTCGTAAACGGACTAGTCAATTGCTCAAACAATATCGGTTTCGCTTGCACCATATGACTCAAATCACGCTTCTGGTTCAACTCGTCAAACGACTTTCCCCAACGATTCAGCATACTATTCAAGGTATATTCTGCCATGTACAAGTAGATCTTCTTGCTGAGTTTCTGCATCTTATCCTCGCTGTAGGCACCTTCCAAGCGATACAGATAGTAGCACAGTGCCGCCACACGAAAAGCTGTTACACTACTACGCTTACGAAACACATCCAAGGACTTATTTCCCGACAATGCCGCCTCTTGTCCCTTCTCTTTAATCCATTTACAGATCGTTTTATTCAGCCATGACATATCCAAATCCACCACAGGCTGCAACCCGCCATCCTCGTCATAGGTCTCGCTCATCAGATGACTCAACATACTGTCTATCCTCTTCTTCTGCTCCGGACTATACGGAATAAATATTGCACCTTCCTGACCCAAATCATCGTCCAGTGGACACAGCAGACAGCGGGTCACATTACCGCCCTCGATAGCCTTCTTGTCGTAATAGTCATCGACCGCCGAAGGAGTGGCGCAGAACATCGAACAGATGTTGATATCCACTATCGCCGAATACGAATTTTCAGAGGCAAAGTCGATACCGAACTGCGAACCCAAGTCATATGCGGTACGCATAATTGTTCGCAGGTTTGAATAGCCCTGTTTGCCCGCATCCGTCACTTGCGCCAACTCCTCGGCAAACATCCAGAAGGTCAAAGTATCCTTCAATACTCGCTGAAACATATCCGCACGCTTGGTCAACACGGTCTTCGATATAGTCGCAGGCACCACTCGGATGGTCGTCTGTGGTTCTTCACCAACCTTCTCGTTTGCTCGTCTGCGTTTTTTGAGTTCTCGGTACTCCTGTTCAGCACGACGCATCGCTTGGTCTTTGAGTTTCAGGGTTTTGTCCATGATAAGTGACTCGATATCGGCGGCAAACGACTTACCGGATGACTGTGCACCTTCTATCAGTACTTGTAGCAGCAATGCTGATGGTCGGCTGTCGTAGTAATACTGCAACCTGACTCTGCTGCATAGTGCACATAGGGGTGATAAACTGGCCACGAAGGCGGGTACTTTTCTACTACTGGGAGCGTTGCTCACGATCTCCCTAATTATCGCAGGTAATTCCTGGTCTTTTGGTAAAACGAATGTATTCATAATTCTCTGATTATCTTTTACTCTAATAGGTCTCTCTTCGCCGTCATCAGATCTCTGTAGATGCTACCTGCTACTTTCAGCACACTCGCATCGTCATCCAAAATCATCGGTTTGAAGTTCACACTCAGACTGCCGTCTGGTTTCTTACTAATGTTCAGCGTCTTTCCACTCCACAATCGTGGGTTGCGGTTGTTGCTTCTTTTGGCTGCTTCGTAGAACACAAAATTGTCTTCATCTTGCATACTCAACACGCCTGTTCTTGACTCCTGTGGACGGAAATATGTCTCCGCGGTCATTGCCTTTAGATCCACACACAAATAAATCTGCTTCTTCATACTAGTTATTATTATATATGTTATATATAGATTCCATAAAATCATCTGGACGAATAAAGGTCGAACCATCCACTATAGGATCAAAATCCAACACTTCCTTTGTGCTAACTTCACAACGAACATCGTATTGCTTCAAGCATAGATTCATCATTTCAACGGCTTTTTTACAATACTCTCGCCACATCTTTCTGCACAGCTCTTTGCCTATAGAAATCGTTACACTCATTCTGCATTCGCTCTCCTCATGAAATTCTTTTACAAACGACCAAAATCGCAGATGCTCACGTGCAGACAGTAATGCCTGTCTTGAGGGACATACCATGGTGATATGTACTAAACCTGTCACGCTCTTTTTCCTACAGATACTACAGTTCCATTTCATAACTTTATAATTTTAAATGATTAGTAATTTCTTAACACGAAATTCATGATTCAAATTTTCGAACCATTTTCTACTACAAAGGTATTAAACACTATAGAACTTCAAAGCACATAATGAGTTCCCTAAAATAACTACTTAATACCGTGCAACTTACATACTTTTTTTTCTTATTTAGAGAACTCAGTTCTCTCCTCAGTTCTCTATTTGGTGGATTCTTTAGGAAAAGTTTGGGGATTTGAGTATTTATATTTGCAAGAGTCGAAAAAAAATAGTATCTTTGCACCCTCAAATGATTAAGCATGAGCAACAAGAAAAACAATATGCCCAAATGGGATGATTACTCCATCCGTTCTACTGCCTACTATCAAAAACAAGGTGGTATATATAGTATACTTCTTACCATTCTTATGAATATGAGAAGTACATTCCGGTATAGGTATATAAACCAACCTTACATGGTTCTCAATTATGCTACATTTAAATGCGACTGTTTGATTTATGGAGATGGCGAACTAGACGAAATACTTGCTAACTGTTCAAAAGAAGAAAAATATACAATTTTAATATTACTTCTGACTAATAAACATTATGATAATAAGATTTGGGTAATACAATATTACCAAACTTTAAAGTCTAGTGGCGATAAGATGTTCTATCAGTTTGATTCTTTGTGGAGTAGAATCATAGAAGACGAAAACATTGACTTACCTGAAGATATTTCTTTAAACAACCATTCTAAAACTGAAAAAGAGATACTAGACAATTCACTAGCTGATGAAATACTAGCACTGAAAGCGAATCTACAAGATGCACAAAAGACAATAGAGGAACAACAAAAAACAATTCAGAACCTTAATAATACTACCGCAAATTCTATTGACAAATATTTTACCTTGGAGATACTCATAGACTATGTGCGTTCAAGGAGACATTACCATAATTCCCTGCAAATTATCAATATGATCAAAGATTTGTTAAGAGGGTGTAATGACAAAGCAATCTGGGACAAAGTAGATGCTATGGAGCAAGAGATGTTAGAGAAAGACCAACCGCATTCGATAATAAACAATAATACCATTACTGGCAGTAACGTAATAACTGGGTTAGTAAATAATCCTAAATTCCCTATCGGAGTTGATCCAGTCGAATTTATACAATCAGCTGTTAACGAAAAATTAAATTCTCTATAAGAATGAACCCTAACAATGAAAATCAACCAACTATTGTGAATCACAATGAGATGCACAATTGCAATGTTTTTAACGGAAATGTTTATAATGCGACATTCCCGTTGCCTGGTGCGCAAGTAACCATTCATCAATACGCTGCTGATTCCACAGGTAACCCCAAACAAGAAAAACAAGGTCCTATAGAACCTGCAGAAGAACGCACAAAGCGCAAAGAGGTGGCTTTTAACAATATGTACCGTAAACTTGAGAACCTTGAAGAGAGTATGCTAGGTTACAACAATAACGGAGAGCGAATCACACACTTTCAATTGTCGATACTTTTGCATAGATGTTTAGGTATGCACTCTACGCCTTCAAAAGAAGAGTATATGCCTATCCAAGAAACCTTATGGACTATTTTGATTGATGCTCGTAATAGATGTATTAAAGACCCTAAAGAACTTTATTACCCACAAACATTTCTGAATATTGTAGGTTATCTTCGCAAGCAACAGATTATTATCAATACACAGCCGACTCAATTGCTCGGTATCTTGTATCCTGATTTAAGAGATAGTGAAAAAAAGAGGTTATCCGTACACATAGATAGAGTATTCTTGACAACAAGCAATAACCCAATTATTGACGGACTCGAAGATATGTTTAACTTCTATACAAACCTTTTGAAAAATGGCGAAATCTAAGAAGAAAACAGATGGTTCTTCTTGGGGAGGACCTTGGACGGAACAAAAACTTGACTGCTTCGAAAGCTATGTCAAGGCGTACCTCACAATCATGAATAGTCATCGAGATAAGTACAATTGGAAACTTATCTATTTTGATGGCTTTGCTGGTTGTGGTAGTCGTTCGTTTGACAATTGTGAAGACGAAAATTCTAAAGATGAATTAATGGAGCTCTTCGAATCGGAAAATTGTGCTGATACCAAGAAAGAACTGAATGTCTATGCAGGCGCAGCAGAAAGAGTAATACGTCTTGAGCAATCTATGCGTGGTTTTGATTTTTACTATTTCGTTGATACAAACGAAAATAATCTTACCAAATTGGATCTAAAATTAGCTCAATATGAATTGAAAGGCACAAGAGTTTTTCGTCATGACAACGCTAATCACCAAGCTACTATGCTGGCAGATGCTATGGCAAAGAATCCTAAACTAAAAACATTATGTTTCCTTGATCCTTTTGGTATGAATATCAACTGGGAAAGCATACAACAATTAGCTGGAAAATCGATTGACCTTTGGATTCTTGTACCGATTGGAACAATTGTTAATAGATTAGTCAAAACAGATGGAACCTTAATGTATCCTGAAAGACTTGAAAGTTTCTTTGGATTACATAGAAATGAAATACAAAAACGAATGCAAGTAGTCGAAACAGAGCAAACATTGTTTGGTGAAGAAAGAAAAATTCATAAAGTGAATGATGCTATTTCTAAACTCGCAAATCTATATTGCGAACAGTTAGGCACACTTTTTGACTTTGTTACCAACGAACCACTTGTACTCTATAACTCTAATCATTTGCCTATTTTCCACTTCGTATGTGCATCCAACAACAAAACTGCCATACGAATTGCTAAACAGATAATAGATAAAAGACAAGCTTAATATGAGAACCACCAAAATAGAATGGACCGAAAGAACATGGAACCCAGTCACTGGATGCTCCAAGGTTTCTGAGGGCTGTACACATTGCTATGCTGAAACCATGGCTCGTAGACTACAGGCCATGGGATTGACTAAGTATCGCAATGGATTTAGAACCACATTGCACCCAGAAACTCTCAGAGAACCTTTCTCATGGACAACACCATCCACCATATTTGTTTGTTCCATGTCAGACCTATTTCACACCGATGTACCTTTTGAGTTTATAGATCAGGTACTAGATGTGATTCGTCGCACACCTCAACATAGATACCAACTCCTCACCAAAAGAGCCGAGCGAATGGCAGAATACTTCATGACACGCCAGGTTCCAAGAAATGCTTGGATTGGCGTTACTGTTGAATGTCAATCCTCTATGCATAGAATAGATGCTCTTAGAGATATCCAGCATGCCCCTGTAAGATTCTTAAGTTGTGAACCACTACTAGAAGACCTACCTAATCTCAACCTTCAAGACATCAATTGGGTAATCGTAGGCGGAGAGAGTGGTGTGTCAGGAAGACCAATGAAACCAGAATGGGTAAAAAGCATCCAACAACAAGCCAAGCAACAACATACTGCATTCTTTTTCAAACAATGGGGTACTTGGGGTGAGGACGGAGTCAAAAGATCCAAAACAAAAAATGGAAAACTACTCGATGGCAAAATAGTACAACAAATGCCCAAAATCAATAAACGATAAGTTTTAACCTATCTTAGATAAGAACACGAGCGTAAAGCGTAAAGTGTAAACTCGATGCGATTTGCAATGTGCAAGTCGCATTTTTTTATCCTCGACGCCATCTAGTGCGCTAGACTATCTATAGTCCATAGAGCAAGCAGTCGTAAACTACAATTCCATTATCAATTTTCGCGCAGGCGCACATGTCATTTACAATTTCTATCTACTTTACGCTTTACACTTTACACATATATGATTCGGTCGCAAGTTGTTGGAATAAGTTGTCTAAGTTGTCGTATTTTTTTCGGTTTGATTGCGCACCTGCCGGTAGCCATTGTTGTTCCTCGCAACCTGTTTGACCTTTATCTATGATTTTGTACGAATCCACTCTCGATGTATATCCTTGATTATCTGCCATTTGTAGAGATTATTTCACAAACTACGAGAAAACGCCCTCACAAGTTCGAGAAAACCCTTTGTTTTACCCCTTTTTTTCGATATATATATAGTAGGGCGTCTCTTCTGACGCAGCACATGTTGCGCAGATGTTACGCCGATGTTAGCACCTATATTTTAGACCTTCTAACAAGTGTAAAGTGTAAACTCGATGTGATTCGCTTTGCACAATTTGTCTTACAATTAAGAGGGGTTGTAGCTCAGTCTGGTAGAGCAGCTGTTTTGCAAACAGAAAGTCGTGGGTTCGAATCCCACCTTCTCCACAATGTGGGGCACCTCCCGCAACCAAGAACGTTCTTTAAAATCCTATCCTCTAAACTCTCAACTCTAAACTCTCAATCACGTATGGCAAAGTACATTCCTATTGACACCATCAAATCCATGTCCGGTAAAGTCTGCGAGCATTCCGACATCTATTTCGCTAAGCGAGGTAAGACCCTCTATACTGGCAAACGATGCAACCCTCGCGACTTGGACAAGAAACCTTATTCCGAAGCCGAATTGGCTCGTCAAGCTAAGTTCGCACAAGTCCGTGCTGCTATTGCTGCACTCACTCCAGAGCAGATTGCGGACTACCAAACTGCTTTTGAGAAGTACCCAGGCAAGTATTCAACCCTCAACGGCTACATCTTCGCCCAAGAGTACGCCAAACTTGGCGAGTAATGATGATGAAAACACTATTATTTATCTTAGGTTTAATCCTAGGTCTCGTCTTACCTAGTGTAGTAAGACTCATTAAAACCAAGTTTAACCTTTAACCCTATTCATTAACTACCTAACCCCCTCCGACGGCATGGAGGATAGCGAGCTATCTTTGGAGTAAGATGGAGTAGCATGGAGTAACAATGGACAACACTACTCAACCACTACTCAACACTACTCAACCTCTACTCTGTGCGGCAATATAGCCGCAGGTTCGATTGCCGAACATGAAATGGCACAAATTGAATATGCATTCCCTGTGGAGAAGATCCACGGCAAGATTTCCAAGAAACACAAAATCGGTTTTGCACACCGCACCGCCTCTGGCGTTAACTACAGCACCGCGTATGGTAAGCGCAAGACCAAACCTAGCACCGCTG
>JAZQSZ010000122.1:0-5014 GCA_045630365.1 Paludibacteraceae bacterium
CAAACCGCAATTTTCGCATTGGGGTTTTCGCGCTTGACAGGTATATCGACCATGTAATAATAACCAATGGTGTGCTTTTGGTATTATCTCCTCTGGTATATATTTGATTAGTTGCTTTTCACTGTCTAGCGGATTTTTTGCCTTAGTAGTCAGTCCAAGACGTTCGGCAACTCTAAAAATATGCGTATCCACCGCCATCGTAGGTTGGTTCCACCATACCGCTAGTACTACATTGGCTGTCTTGCGTCCTACGCCAGCGAGTGTCTGCAATTCCTCTCTAGTATTAGGTATTATCCCCTCATATACTTCTACTACGCGTTTAGCCATCTGTACCAAATGCTCCGCTTTGCTATTGGGATAACTAACAGAACGGATGTAATTTAATACATCTGCTGCGGTGGAATCGGCTAAATCTGTAATAGTGGGGTAGGCTTCAAATAGAGCAGGCGTGACCAGATTTACTCGTTTGTCTGTACACTGAGCAGATAGCATCACTGCTACTAGAAGTTGATATTCATTCTCAAAATTCAACTCACTTTCGGCAATAGGCATATTGGTTTCAAACCATGCCATCGCTAACTCATATCTTTCGCGAGTTTTCATTGCTCCTTATAAGTCCTACTTAGGTATTGAAGTATATGGGTGGTTTGCTTTTGCACTTGCTCTGTTTCTGATGAAATCGGACGTTTCTGCAGTTTTAATAGCATTATTTGGTACAAGAGAAGTAGACATGCTTCTACGTCACTCATGGTTGGACGATCAGTTTTGGCCTTCAATATATTCAGCGAAGGAGTGAGTTGGATAATTGCAGCTCGATAAGTGGCTTCTTGGTCTAGTAAATCATTGTGCAAATCCTCCAATTCATCGAGAGCGTTTTTCGCCAATTGGAGGTGTCCTCCCTCCATGATATTTTCTTGGTGCATCATTTGACTCAAATCATGTAACTCTTGGTTTGCGTCAGCCTGTTGTGGAAATGCACGAAGGTAATCCTCGATTTGCCAAAGATACAAAATGTACTCGGCTATATTATTCTTCTTCAATATCATAATCGTCGTCTAATAAATAGTTATAATCATCTGAGAAAAATTGTTCGATTTCTCGTCTATCTTTTTTGGTTGGTCGTCCAGTACCTCTATCACGTCCGCTTTGTGCAGCGTAACGGGCTAATTTTAACAACTCTAATTGTTCCTTAGGGGTGATGTCTTGTAAATACTCAGGTACTACTTTGGCGCCTAAACGGTTGCCCCATAGTTGCAGAATACGATAAGTATAGGTTATTGGACCTTTGCGCACAGTGAAGACATCGCCAACATGGAACATTCGGCTTGGTTTGACTTCCACGCCATTTATCTTCACACGTCCGCATTTACATGCATCTGTAGCAATAGAGCGCGTCTTGTAAATACGCATTGCCCATAGATATTTATCTACTCGAACTTCCATTTGTTTCTATGGTTAATTGATTGGTTGTCAATCTATAAATATATTGTTGTATATAAGCTTTCAAGAATTCTTCTTCTTGATCAATATTCACTTGATTTGTAATGTCGTGCTGCAATAGTGGATCGGTATCATAATTATATACAGCACTGATAGTTTTCCCATCAAATTGTATTAATAAACTATCTGATAGTAATTGGTATACCGGATAGTTGTAGCAAATAGCCCATGGATGTTGCTTATCTTGGGTCAATGCATTTTCTCCGAATGCAAAAAATGGTTTATTGTATCCTAGATATGCCAATACGGATGGCATAATATCGGTTTGACTAATCGTTCCTATTTTGCGTAATTCGCCTTTCTCCCATTGGGGCGAATAGAAGGCAATCGGTACTTCAAATAGTCCTTTGGCATTGGCATATTCAGGCAATGTTACTTGATTCGTGTGATCTGCCGTCAGTACAAAAAGGGTGTGCTCATACCAATCTTGTTCTTTGGCATATTCAAAGAACTTGCGAAGAGCGTGATCCGTATACCCGACACATTGGTGGATCGGTTGTTTCCCGATGGGGAATACTCCCTCATATTGCTTAGGGACACGGAATGGGTGATGACTAGATGCTGTAAAAACTGCAGTCATAAATGGTTGCTGCATCTGGTTCATGCTGCGAGCATAATATTGTAGGAACTCCTCATCCCAAATGGCCCATGTCCCGTCAAATGCCTCGATTCCATCGTATTCATCCATGCCAAAATAGCGATCGAACCCTGCAGAACGAGCATATGCCTGAAAACCCATACTGCCATTTGGGGCACCATGAAAGAAGGCTGTCGTATATCCTTCTTTGCGTAAGCATTCGGCTATTGAGGATACTGCATTTGTAGAGTAGGGAGTGACGATATAGGGTTCGATTAACATTGGGATAGATGACAATATAGACGGCATAGCGTCAATTGACTTCCTGCCCGATGCAAATGACTGTGTATAGGTAACGCTATGCACCAATAATGAATCTAAAAATGGTGTATATCCATCATAACCATCTATGTGTTGATTATAAAAACCGATGTATTCTTTAGAGAATGATTCCAAAATCAGAATCACCACATTGGTCTGCCCCAATTTTTCATTTCTCTCCATTTGATCGTTATGAATAGGTGTAAAAATGCTTTCTACCTCTTCTTTTCTGAAATAATGCGGATGTATGTAGGTCGTATTTTCCAACGATTTCATCAGCGAAAATGGAGTATTGAGTATGATGGCCGTTTCCTGTGGAGTATTGGTGTATTGTAGCGCATTAGAAATGGTAATTGGTCGTGTATACTTACCGAATCCACCGCGAATACCAATTACGATAAAATACACACTCGCTAACATGATTAGCGTTTCTAACAGGTAATATGCCCATATCCTACGTGGTGTCCTGACCTCCCATTTTTTACCTGTACAGAGGATGAATATGATGAGGATTACTATTCCAAATACTGTCACATGCCAATATTGTAGGGCGGATTGTAGAATCACCTGAATGATATTGTCATCATTCTGAAACTCGCTAAAGATGGTGCATGTTGTTCGGCGATTAGTAAAACGCACATAGACTATATCCATGCAGTTTGCGATGAATCCGATAATATTGGGTATCCAGAAAGTCCATTTCGCCACACCCATATATGCTTTATGACTGCGAATAGTTGCGGGTAATGGTAGTAGCACCAATAATAAATACAAAGAGTTGATATAGAGCAGTGCGGTTAAATCAAATCGCAAACCGCCTATTAGCATTTCGATGAGATGACCGGTGCTAACATTTGGATAGAGATCGATGTTTATCCAATAGAAAAACAGTCGTGTTAGTGTATATACCACCATCACGAGCAGTAAATTCATGGCGCCTACTATCCACGGATGTTTTATGTTTATATTCCTAAACACCATACCTCAACTATTTCAAATAAATCTCATTTATTTGCCATTGTATTGATTCATCGTTCGGTCCATACCTTGTAAACAGAATGAAGGAATAATATCACTAACCACCTTCAGACGATCTGGCATTGCTTTGGCTTCCTCCTCGCTCCATTGACCCAATACAAAGTTGCATTGTGCACCCTTACTAAAATCATTGCCAATACCAAAACGCAAGCGTGCATAATTCTGTGTACCAAGCACTTGCTGAATATGCCCTAACCCATTGTGTCCTCCGTTGCTACCTTGCTTGCGCATACGTATGCTACCAAATGGTAAATTGAGGTCATCTACAAGAACTAGCATGTTTTCTACTGGAATTTTCTCTTGTTGCAACCAATAGCGAACGGCATTACCACTCAAATTCATATAGGTTGATGGCTTGAGTAGTATTATCTCGGCACTCTTAACACGACAACGCGCCACAAAACCGTAGCGTTTGTCTTCCCATGTTGCCCCCTTGCTCTCTGCGAAGGCGTCTAACATCATAAATCCGATGTTATGTCGTGTGTTGGCATATTCATCGCCAATATTGCCCAATCCAACAATTAAATATTTCATGTCCTTGACTTTAAACTCTAAATAGTAGGCGCTTGCGCCGTTCTCTAAACTAAATAAGAGTGGAAAGCATACCCTTTCCACTCTTATTTTTTACCGCTCTAATGAGTGGTTATTATTTCTTTTTACCTTTAGCAGGAGCAGCGGCTGCAGCAGCTTGTTGGCTTGCACGAGTTGCCTTAACGCGAGCAACGCAAGCATCTGCTGGGTTCATCAATTTCAAACCTTCAGCTACTTGAACAGCACCTACATACAATTTCTTGCCCAAACCGAGGTCTGTGATGTCAATCTCAACGCGGTTAGGAATTTGTGTATAGATACCATTTACTTTGAGTTTTCTCATCTCGAGAGACAATTTACCACCGGCTTTAACACCTTCTGCGTGACCTTGCAATTGTACAGGGATAGCTACGGTTACAGGTTTGTTCTCTGTTACCTCAAGGAAGTCGATGTGAAGCAATTGCTCGCTTACTGGGTGGAATTGCAACTCTTTAACTACTGCCATTTTCTTTGTCTCACCGATGGTCAACTCTACAACCATTGTGTCTGGGCAATAGATAAGTTTGCGTACATCGTCAACTGTAACAGTGAAAGTTACGTTCTCGCCATTACCATAGAGGTTACATGGAACGAGGTTCTCTTGACGGAAAGTCTTAGCGGCTTTCTTGCCGTACTCGCTACGTGGAGTACCTACCAATTCAAATGTTTTCATTTCTTTTCAAAAAAGTGTTACTCAATAATAGGGCAGAATTCCCAGCCTTTAATTCTAGATTAGCACTAAACACTAAACTCTAAACACTAAACTACTGTTGGTGTGGCTGCCCGTATCCCATCACACATGAAGATTTCTCTTCAAAAAAAGCCCGACATGCGGGCTTCTTTTGTTGACCAACCTGGAATCGAACCAAGATTTTCAGAACCAAAATCTGACGTAATAGCCTTTATACCATTGGTCAATAATTTCGTCATTCTCGAAATCGGCTGCAAAGGTACTGCTTTTTTTTGATATGACCAAATTATTTGTGTGTTTTTTTTGAAAAAACGCAA